>JAEUJL010000312.1 GCA_016794835.1 Gemmatimonadota bacterium
CTCTCGCACTCCGAGGGATTCCCCGAGGACAATCCCTGGGGCGACCAGCAACTCTCGGCGACGGACGCCCAGCTGTCGGCGATGATCCGCCAGGGGATCCCGTTCTCCACCGCGCCGGGAACCGCCTACGAGTACTCCAACTTCGGCTTTGCCATCCTCGGGCGCATCGTCGCGAACGTGTCGGGGATGCCGTATCCGCGTTACCTGCAGCAGCGCGTCCTCAAGCCGTTAGGCATGACGTCCACCACGCTGCAGGTGGCCGACGTCCCCGCCGCCCGGCTGGCCCACGGCTACCGGCGCCAGGACGGCGAGTGGCTGGAGGAACCGCAGCTTCCCGACGGGGCCTTTGGCCCGATGGGCGGGATGCTCACCTCCATCGCCGACCTCGGGCGGTGGGTGGCGCTGATGCTCGACGCCTTCCCCGCGCGCGACGGGGCCGAGCAGTACCCGGTACGCCGGTCCTCGGTGCGTGAGATGCAGCAGGTCACGCGGTACAACGGGGCGACCGCGGTCCGGGCGAGCGACGGCACGCTCGCACTCAGCGCCGGGGGATATGGCTACGGGCTCGGGATCCGGCAGACCTGCCTCTTCGGCGCCTCGGTCTCGCACTCCGGCGGGCTGCCGGGGTTCGGATCCCTGATGCGCTGGCTGCCGGAACACGGCGTGGGGATCGTCGCGTTAGGCAGCCTGACCTACACGGGATGGGGGACCGTGGTCGACCAGGCGCTGGCCGCCCTCGCACGGACCGGCGCGATGAGCCCGCGCGAACCACAACCCGCGCCCATCCTCGTGCACCGCAAGGAGCAGGTCACGCGCCTCATCGGCACGTGGAGCGATCCGCTCGCCGACTCACTCGCGGCGATGAACCTGTACCTCGATGAGTCGAAGCCGCGGCGCCGGGCGGCGATCGAGCGGCTGGTGGCGTCGGTGGGAGGCGAGTGCCGTCCCGAGGGGCGCTTCGTGGTGGAGAACGCCCTCCGCGGCCGCTGGCGGCTGCGCTGCGCCCGCGGCGACCTGCGCGTCGCCATCACCCTCGCGCCGACCGAGCCGGCCACGGTGCAGTTCCTGGAGGTGGCGCCCATGCGGCCCGAGGACTCGCTGGACCCCCCACCCGCCTGTCGCGCCACGTAGCGCGCGCGCCTAACGAGGCAACGCAAAGCGCAGGGAGATCCCGCGGGGGGAGACCTCGACGCGGCGCGCCGTGGCCACGACGCCGGGATACCATCGTTCCGTGCCCACGAGCGCCCCGATGAGCGAGCCCGCCAGCGCGCCGGGAACGGCGAAGATCACCCCGGCCCACACCGGGCCGATGTAGTAGTCGCCGTCCCGTGCCTCGGTGAGCCCGACCAGTGCCCCACCAACACCCCCGATGCCGGCGCCGATCAGCAGGCCGGCGCCCATGCCCGCGAGGTGATTGCGCCCCAGGCTGACCTGGAGTTCCGCGATGTCCGCGGTCGCGAACGGCCGATTTTGCGTCGGGCCGACATCGAGGCGCAGGCTGTCCGGCCCCACCTCGCGCACGACCGCGGTGAGCCACCGGGTGGAGCCCCGCGTGGTAAAGCGCACCCGTGCCCCGGGGGTGGCGAGCACTTCCTGGGCCCCGACGTTCCCGCAACACAACATCAACCCGCTCAGCCACATCCGGTGCCACCTCATGCGTTGACCTCGAAGCTGGTGAATGGAGGATGTGCCACGACGGCCCCATGGGTTGCTCAGAAACGCACGGACAGTTCCACCCGGGCCGCGGGATGATTGGCGCCACCCGGCGACGGGTGCAGCTGCAGCGTCATCGGGACCCAGACGTCACGCCCAACGGCCGCGCCGATGAGTGCGCCGAGCCAGATCGACGTGACGGCACCCAACATCCCCAACTCCTCAGGGCCTGCACCCGAACAGTTGGGAGGGGTGCAGCCGACGCTCCCGGCGAGTCCGCCAAGTACGCCGCCGATCCCGGCCCCCCAGAAGGCCCCCGCCCCCGCGCCAGCCAGGCGGCTCCGGCCTCCCCACATCTC
>JAEUJL010000325.1 GCA_016794835.1 Gemmatimonadota bacterium
CGCCACGTCATGAGGTGATGCGTGCGGCGCCGGCGCGCGGCGCCGTGAGGTATGGAGCCATCGCCGCCGCCGCCCAAAGCCAGGCACCGGCCGCGAGGTAGGGCGCCTCAGGTGCAACATTGGTGTAGAGTGCACCGGCGATCGCTGGTGCGATGGCTCGGCCCAGCGCCGCGACCGATTGCGCGGCCCCCAGCGCTTCGCCCTGCGTGTCGTCCTCCGTCCGCCGGGAGATCAGCCCGGTCAGCGAGGGATTCGCCAGTCCCTGGCCCACCGCCGCGAGGGCCAGGGCGCCGACAAACGGCCAGCCGCCGGGAACGACAGCCATCAGGAACAGGCTGAGCCCGAAGATCGCGAGCCCCCACACGATGACACGCCCTTCCCCGTACCTGCGCACGGCGCGACCCAGCAGCCCGACCTGCACCACGACACTCACGGTCCCCACCGCCACGAGCAGCCCCCCGATGTCCCGCGGTCCATACCCGTGGCGTGCCGCGGCCAGCAGGGCCAGGCAACTCTCCATCGCCGCAAACGCCATGACCTGCATCCCCAGGGTGGCGACCACTCCCCCAACGGTCGGATGCATCACCGTGCGCCACAGCACCCCGGGCGCAATCGTCCGGGTGCTGCGCCCGCTAGCCGGATGCCGCGTCTCGGGCAATACCACCAACGCGAGCGCGAGGTTGCATACGCTGAGGCCGGCAGCCACCAGCAGGGGAACGGACAGCCCAAAGGACGACAACACCCCGCCGAGCGCCGGTCCCAGGGTGAAGCCCACGCCGTAGCCGGCCCCCACCAATCCCATCCCGCGCGCGCGCGTCTCCGGCGTGGTCAGGTCGGCCACGCAGGCCTGCGCAATGCCGATGTTGGCTGCGGCAAAGCCGTGCAGGATCCGGTAGACGAAGACCAGCACCAGGTTCGGTGCCGTCGCGAACAGGGCGAGCGACACCGCCGTCGCCGCGATCGACACCAACATCACGGGTCGGCGACCGAGCCGGTCGCTGAGGCGTCCCCACCACGGCGCCCCCAGGAATTGCGCGAGCGAATAGCTCCCCATCAGGAGCGTCACCTGCAGCGGGGACGCTCCGAACTCCTGCGCATAGAAGGGCAGCAGGGGGATGACGATCCCCCATCCCACCAGGTCCAGGGTCACCGTCAGGAAGACCACGAAGAGCGGCCGCATGTCCTTCGTGGCGCGCCCGACGGGGAAATCACGTCACGGCGTGCGCCTATTCGTCGCCGGTGCCGGTGTTCTTCCCCGCCCATTCCGCGATCGGCCGCCAGGCCATCGCGTTCTCCCGGTACGCGGGGCACGCCGCCGCGACCTGGGCACTGGCCTCCGACGCCCTCCCAAGGCGCGACAGGGCGATCCCGCGGGCACAGGCGAGCGCGAGGACGCGACGATGGCTGTCCGGGAACAGCGTGCGCGCCTGGGCCAGCCCCGCATCGAGGTGCACCAGCGCCTCCGCGGCCTCGCCACGTTCCAGCGCAGCCCCGCCGAGCCACAAGGCGAGGTATGCCGTCGCTTCCACATTGTCCTTCGTCAGCGCGCGATAACGCCCCTCGATCCGCTCCAGTGCCGTCCGTGCCTCGCGCCACCGACCCATGCTCATCAGGAGTTGCGCGCGGAACCCCTCGTACACCACGTGGTGCATGGACGGGCGGTTCGCCGGTCGCACGGCAAGGACGCTGTCGAGCGTGGCCAGTGCCGTCGGGTATCGCCGGCGCGCTTCATGGATCTGCGCGCGATTGAACTGCGCCGTGTGCAGCGTGAGCGCACTGGACGATGGCCCGCGCGCCGTCAGGCGGATCGAGACCTGCAACAAGGAGTCCGCCTCGTCGAGGAACCCACGCTCGGCGAGCGTCGCGGCCAGGTTCTGGATCTGGTTGGCCAGTCCGAAGGAGTCGACCTTGGAGGCCGTGAGGTGGACCTTGATGATCTCGCGTTGGGCGGCTTCGGCGGTGGTGTATTCGCCGAGTTGCGAATGCGTGGCCGCCAGGTTCCCCGCGACGGCCAGCCGATTGACGTGATCGCGGGGGAGCAGTGAATCCAGGATGCGCAGCACCTCGGTGAAGGCGGTGCTAGCGGCGCGATATCCTCCGCGCCCGAACTCGTTGACGGCGATCTGGTTCAGGGCGGCGGCGCGCTGCATCGGCGCTTCGACCGAGTCGGCCTGCTGGATGAGTCGGCGAAGGTCGGCGCGCTGCGCGCTGTCGGCGGCGCGTCGTGTCGCGGTCTCCACCTCGGCCTCCAGCAGCGCGGGGGACCCTGCGGGCACGTGACGCCGCATCACCGCCAGCCCCGCCTCCATCAGCGGGATGGCCGCGGCGTTTCCCTCGAGGTAGCCGACCTCCATGCCCAGGTTGAGCATCGCCTTCGCGAGGGCCTGCGAATCGACCCCCGTCGCTCCCTTCAGCCGTTCGACCGCGCGTTCGTGGTACCGGCGGGCCTGGTCGTGACGTCCGCGCGCCGAGTGGATCTGGCCCAGCGTCTGCCACATCTCCGCCTGGACGAGTGGCTGTGCCCTGAGGGTGTCGATGGCCGGATCCACCTCGGCGAGCAGTTGTTCCACACGCAGGGTATCCCCACCGGGGACGCGTCCGGGATTGGCCTTCTCGAAGAACCCGAGCAGCAGGCCAACGACGGAATGCGTGGTCGCCTGCTGGGTGGCGAGGGCGTTGCGTTCGCGCTCGAGCCGCGATGCCTGGATGGCGCTGGTCACGGCGAAGGCCGCGAGCAGCACGGTCACGACCGCTCCGGCCGCCACTAACGTCCGGTTGCGCCCGAGGAACTTGCGGGCGCGGTAGCCGAACGAGTCCACTTCCGCGCGCACCGGCAGCCCGGTCATCCACCGCTCGAGGTCCTCCGCGAACGCGGCGGCCGACGGATAGCGGCGGTCCGGCTCCTTGCGCAACGCCATCTGGATGATGCGATCGAGGTCGCCGCGCATCCGGCGTCCCCACGGCTGGTGACGCCCGGCCACGCTCGCCGCGGCCGGCTCGACCTCCAGCACCTCCCGCTCAAAGGCCAGCATCGGCCGATCGCCCGCGACGTGCGGGCGCGTGCCGGTCAGGAGCTGGTAGAGCAACACGCCGAGGGCATACACGTCGGTGGCGGTCGTCACCGGGTCGCCGCGCACCTGCTCCGGTGCCGCATGTTCCGGCGTCAGGAGGCGGATCTCCGAGCGCGGCTCTGCATCGGTAGGTGTGTCCGGGTCGGCCGCCAACAACTTGGCGATCCCGAAGTCGAGCAGCCGTACGCCACCGTCCGGCGTGACGAGGATGTTCGAGGGCTTGAGGTCCCGGTGGACCACCAGGCGCGCGTGGGCGAACTGCACCGTCTGCGCCACTTCCACCAACAGGCGCACCCGGGCCTCGAGCCCCAGGCCGTGCCGGTCGCAATACGTGGTGATCGACTCGCCCTCGACGAGCGGCATCACGAGGAAGGGGCGCCCGTCCGCCGTGGTGCCGGCGTCGAGGATGCCGACGATGTTCTCGTGTGTCAGGCGCGCGAGGATCTCGCGCTCGATGCGCGAGCGTCGCAGGAAGGTGGGTGACACGAGCCCGGGGCGCACGACCTTGAGCGCCACCCGCTGGGTGAACTCCCCGTCCGTGCGCACCGCGCGGTAGACCTCGCCCATCCCCCCGCGCGCCACGAGGTCCTGCACCCGCCAGTGCCCGAGCGTCGTCCCTGCGGCGACGGAAGGCTCAGGACCTTCGGGCGCTGGTTCCAATGAGAGGCGGCGCCCATGCTCGGCCTCGGCGATCAGCGAGATGACCTCGCCCCGCAGCCGCGTATCGTCGCCACAGGCATCCCGCAGGTATCGCTCGCGGGCCTCACCCGTGAGCTCCAGCGCCGACTCCAGGATCGCCCCCACGTCATCCCACGCCGCAGGCGTCAGGGCCTCTCCTCGAACGAGCGGGATGGGATCAGGAGACATGCGGCAGCGGGATCGCGGGTCGTACCTGCACTCTCAGGCGTGAGAGCGGCGCAAAAGACGCCAACGCTTCACGCGGGCGGCAACACGGAGTCGGCGAATCCCAGGTCACGCGCGACCTCGCGGCGCAGCCAGGCACGCGCCGTCAACCAGTCCCGCTGCACCGTGCGGAGCGAGATCTGCAGCGCGTCGGCCGTCTCCTGCTCGGACAGTCCACCAAAGAAGCGCGCGACCACCACTTGTGCGGCGCGCGGGCTGATCTGCTCCAGCCGTTCCAACGCGTCGTCGAGCGCCACGACCTCCTCCGCATCGTTCTCGCTCAGGAAGTCGCCCACCTCGTCCACGGAGAGTGGGGTCCCCCCGCTGCCGCGCTTGATGCTCTTGATCTTGCGGGCATGGTCCACGAGGACGCGGCGCATGGTGTTGCTCGCCACGCCAAAGAAGCGCGCGGCGTCGTCCGGGGAGAGGTCCTGCGCCTTGGAGAGGCGCAGCCACGCTTCGTGGACCAGGGCTGTCGTACCCAGGGTGTGCCCCACCCGCTCGCGGCGCAGGTGGGAACGGGCGAGCACCTTGAGCTCTCGGTAGAGATCAGGGGTGAGTCGCTCCAGCCATTCCTGGGGGTTGGCAGCCGGGTGTGCAGGCATCGAGGACGCAGGGGGCAAGTCTTCGGCCAAACTCGCCCGCCTGATGAGGCGTCGTCAACCTGTCCAACCGCGCCCCGGGAGGGCGGCGTGCGAGGGTCACCATGACCGCGCGGGTCGAGGCCGCGGTATGGCGGTGTCGCCCCGGTGCCACAGGTGGTTCGGCGGCCCCGCAGGTCGACGACCCGCTAGCGCACGATGCGCAATCCCACCGTCGTCGTCCGCCCCGCGCCGATCTGGAGGTCGTCGCGCTCGTTCCGCTGGATGTTCGTGAGGTTGTCCACGCGCACGTACCACTCCGCGTGCCGCGACATGGTGTACGCCACCCCCACGAACGGCTTGGTCAGCGACGGGTACTTCATCCAGTAGTTCCGCAGGAGCGGCTTGGCCGTCGCCGCGTCGAGCTCGCCGGCATAGTAGGCGAGCCAATCGTAGCCCGTCCACGAGCCGATGTAGCTCGCCCCAACCGTGGCCTGCAGGCGTGCGCCTTCCAGGGTGAGCGATCCCGAGCCGGACGCGGTCGGCACCTCGGGCACCCGATCGCCGACGGTCAGGTCCCCGGTGTAGGTCGGGGCCAGCGCGCGCACGCGGGAATCGGTGCGCGAGTAGACGAGGTCGGTCCGCACGCGCCCCAGGCGCACGGTGCCTTCCAGCTCAATACCACGGTTCTCGATGCGGCCCACGTTCTGGTACTGGATGGTGCGCACGCGCTCCCGCGGGTTCGCGATCACCTGCTGGATGAGCCCATCGGCATCCTGGGAGTAGCCGGTGAGGGACAGCGTGGCCCGGTCGCCGAGGTAGAGCTCCATCCCGCCTTCCGTCCCCGACTGCACCTCGGGCTCCAGCTCCTGGTTCTCCAACTGGCGAAAGCTGATCGTCCGGATCGCGCGGCGCATCGAGGGCGCCGGCGGGCGAATGCCCTTGCCGTACGCGGTGCGGACCTTCAGGGTCGCCCCGCCCACGTCACGGGTGACCGCGGCGCCCAGCATCGGGGACCACGCCGTGCCCACGTTGGCGCCAAAGTTGGAGTTGCGCTCGCGGCGCAGCCCCGCGCTCAGGAAGACGGTGTTCGCCAGGTCCACCTTCAGCTGCCCGAACGCGCCGGTGTTGTCGACGGTCTCCGAGTACAGCGAGGTCAACCCGGACCCCGCCCCGATCAGTTCCTGCTGCAGGCCGAGCCGGTCACGGACGAAGTGCGTGCGCTCTGCGCCAAAGGTCGCCGTCATCGACGCGTCGTCGGTGGACAGCATGCGCACCGCCATGCTGTAGCGCAACGAACTCTTGCTCGCCGCCTCCTGCGTGGCGCCCAGCAAGGCGTCCGCGACTGTCGCCGGCTCGCGTTGCGGTGGAATGGCCCCGTTGTGGCGGTCGAGCCCGATGACCAGCGTCTGCCGCCACCACTCTCGCGGCTGGAAGTCTGCGGTCAGGCCATACGTCTCGTTCTCGATGCGCTGCGAGGCGAGGAGGGGCCGGACCGTGGCCAGTGCCCGGTCGGCCACGGCGGCAAAGAGCGGATTGTCCGGCGCGGTGAACCGGATGTCGGCGTACCGAAAGGTCGCGTCGAGTCGCACCGGGCCAGCAAGGGTGCGCACCCCGCCGTACGTGCCGCGCGTGCCGGATGACCCGCCCGCGACCGCAGCCCCGACATCCTCCCACGTCCCCCCGATCCCGAACGATGTCGTGCCGCCCCCGGTGAAGGCCATCGCCGAGTGGCGCTGGGTCGCATTGGGACCATCGGTGAACTGGCTCTCCTGCCGTCCCACCGTGGCCATCGCGTCAAACTCCGGTCGCCAGTTGGCGGTTGGCGATCCCTTGCGCGTCACGACCTGCACGACGCCGCTGATCGCGTCCGAGCCGTACATCGCGGATCCCTGCGGCCCGCGAATCACCTCCACCCGCTCGATGCTGAACGGATCAATGGCGAAGAGCAGGTACGGACTCGCCAGCTCCACGCCGTCCACGTACGTCTTGAGGTAGTTGGAGGAGAACGAGCTGGAGCCGCGAACCGAGCCCACCTGCGCGAGCGGCCCCGCGATCCCCAGGTCCCAGGCCACGATCCCGGGAATCCCGGTACGGAACACCTGGCTCATGTTCATGAGGCCCAGGGCATTGAGCTGTCCCTGCGTGCGCACCGACACGGCGCTGGCCAGGGCGCGCTCCGGCGCGCCGCTGGCGGGCGTGCCCATCACGAGGACGCGATCCATGATCTGCGGACGCGTCGTGCGAAGCGGCGGTCGCGCGACCGTGGGCAACGAATCGAAGGCGGGGCGGACCTTGGGCCACGGTGATCGGACCACCACCACGTATCCGGACGGCGTGACCACGATGTCGAGGTCGGTGTCGCGGAGGACTTCGCGGAACGCCTCGCCCAACGCGATACGCTCACGCGAAACGGTGACTCGCACATCGGCGGGGAGCAGGTCGCCGGCGTACGCCAGACGGGCGCCGCCGAGCCCGGCGACGGTGCGCAGTGCGGCCTCGACCGTCACGCCATTCAGGCGCAGGGAAATCAGGCGCGACAGGACGTCGCGGCCGGCCACGCGAACGCCGCTATCCGCGAAGGCGATCTGGTGTGTCTGCGCCGCCAGCGGCACGGCGCACGCCGCGACCATGGACGTACCCCAGAGGACACGCGCCACCGCTCGCGCGCACCCTCGCGGAGGGCGTATCACACACCGCTCCCGACCTGTGCGTTCGGCGCCACCCGCAGCCCGGTGCGAGTGGGGGCCGCCACGGTGATCACGCGGCCGCGACGTTCAAAGGTCACGTCGAGCATCTGGCCAAGGGTCTCGAGCACCTCGTCGATCGAGTTGCGTTCGAACTCCACGTTCAGCGGACGGGCGAGCAGGGTGGAGTCCGCCACCTGGAACTCCACGTCGAACCAACGCCCCATGTCGCTGAACACCTCGGCGGCGGGGGTGTTCCGGTAATCGTTGCGGCCCCGGGTCCACGCCTGGTACTGCTCGACCTCGCCCCCGCGGGTGACCACGGGGTCCCCGGTGTCGGCGAGGACCGCCACGTCCCGTGGCTGCAGCACGACCGCGGCGCCCTCATCGGCACCGCTGCGCCGCACCCGCACCGAACCCTCGGAGACCGAGACGCGCACCGGCTCCTGCGGGATCGCGCGGACCGTGAAGACGGTCCCCAGGTCCTCGATGAGCGCCGTGCTCGTCCGGATCCGGAACGGGCGGGCCTCGTCGTGGACGACGGTGAACTGCGCCTCGCCGGTCAGCTCGACGTCCCGTGCCCCGGCCGTGAAATCGCCGATGGTCCGAATCTGGGAGGAAGGACCGAGGACAACCCGGGAGCCGTCCGGGAGGTCGACGGTGCGCTGCTGAGCGACAGGAGTCGTCGCCACGACGGCCGGCGGCGGCGCGTCTGGGCCGCCGCGCGACCAGATGGCCCCCGCCGCGACGACCAGCGCGGCCGCGGCAGCGTAGCGCAGTATCGTGACATTACTGTACCACAAACGCGACTTTTTGCCGATCGGGATGACATCGCCATCGTTCGAC
This sequence comes from Gemmatimonadota bacterium, assembly GCA_016794835.1. Taxonomy (GTDB): domain Bacteria; phylum Gemmatimonadota; class Gemmatimonadetes; order Gemmatimonadales; family Gemmatimonadaceae; genus RBC101. The sequence continues at coordinate 8,089 of JAEUJL010000325.1, forward strand.
CGGATTCTCGCCTGAACCGCGAGCCAGGCGGCGTCGACGTTCACGGACGCCGGGGCGATCGCCGCCGACCAATGGGCACCCGCCTGGGCGGTCGCGGCGCCAAGGGCCGGATCCCGCTCGAGTGACTCCTCAAACGCGCGACGTTCCGACGCGGACATTTCGCCCGCCAGGTAGCGGGCAATCCGGTCGAAGTCGGTGTCTGTGGGGTTCTCGTGGGTCATTGCGGTATGAAACGCCTCCGAGGGAATGACACAGCCATCGCCGATCCCCCTTACTCGTCATTTCCGGAGGATGTTAACCTCAGCGCAGTCGACGCGGCCCCCCGGGGCCGATTGCACCTCATTCCGCCAGGCCCACTGAGCACCGACCGCGAGCCACAGGGAGCTGAGTCCGACCGCGGCGATCCCGCTCGGGGACGGGACGCGGAGCTGATCCGGCGGCTCCGCGCCGGCGACGAGCGTGCCCTCGAGCAGCTCTTCCGGGAGCACTACTCCACCATGGTGACCGTGGTCCGGCGGATCGTCTTTGCCCCGGACGTGGCCGAGGAGCTCGTGCAGGACGTCTTCTTCAAGGTGTGGAGAAAGCGCGAAGAGCTCGCCGAGATCGACACCTTCCGGACGTACCTGATCCGGGCCGCCCGGAACACGGCACTCAATCACCTGCGGCGGCAGAAGCTGGAGCACGCCCACGAGGAACGCGAGGCGGTCAAGGGTGAGCCGATGACGGTCGAGGCGACCGACGACGGGGCGGCCGCCGGAGAACTTGGGGAAGCGGTGAATCGCGCGATCGACCGGCTCCCACCCCGCTGCCGGGAGGTCTTCCTCCTGAGCCGGGATACCGGGCTCACCTACGGCGAGATCGCCACCGAGCTCGGGATTTCCATCAAGACGGTGGAGACCCAGATGGGGCGCGCCCTCAAGACGCTACGGATCCTGCTCGCCCCATTCCGGAGGGAAGGCGCATGAGCGATTGTCCCGGCCGTCAGGGTGGCGTGGGGCCCTGGCGTGTCCCTGAGGTACGATGAAACGGTACGTCCTCCTCCTGACGGGCCTGTTGGCGACGGCCTGTGTCGATCCGCCGACGGCGGCGCGAGCGGCCGCGGCCGAGTCGACCGATCCGCTGGCCCTCACCTTCGAGCAGCTCGCCGAGCAGGCCCGCGGGGTTGGCGACGTGGCGCGGGTCGAGGGATTCACCTTCGCTGCGCTGGCGGCCCGGGCCGGGATCACCCCGTCGATCCTCAATGTCCGGATCGGGACGGTGAACGAGGCGTACGAGGCGTTCGTCAGCACGGTGGACTTCAACCTGGGTGCCCAGGTGGCGTCGCGTGTGCCGGCGCACCGGACGCTGACCGCCTGGCGGCGCGGGACGGACGGGGTCACGCGGATCCTCAGCCTCACCACGCCCAGTGATTCGGCGCCGGTGCTGTCCCCGCTCTCGCTGAGCCCCGTGGGTCCTGCGGCCGCCCCGTTTGCCGGGGCCAGTGCGCTGTACCAGGAAACGACCCGCATCACATCGTTGGGGACAAACACGGCGAGCGCGCCGGTGACCGACGAGTTCTGGATGGCGCAGACCGGCTTCGTGAAGGTGCGCGAGGCCTCTTCCGGTGCGGCGTGTCCCGTGGATCCGCTCAAGCTGGGGATGACCGGTGTGGCCTGTCGCCAGGCGCGCTTCACCGTGCGTTTTGACGTGGCCATGCAGCGGCTGAGCGCGCGTCCCTACACCTTTGCAGCCACGGCGGTGACGCGCCGCGTGAGCCTGAACGCGGAGCAGGCGGTGACCGGCTTCAAGCTGGTGTTGGCGTGTGCAACCCCGACGTCGTCGAGGGGGTGTGGCTGACGGAATCGCCTGGCGGCATCCTGGATGGCAAACGAGGGGGAAGCGATCGATCGCTCCCCCCTCGTTCACGTTCCGTGACTTTCGATCCGGTGGGTCCTAGCTCTCCGGATCGAGCACCTTCTTGATCACGGCCCGCGCATCGGCGATGTGCGCACGGGTCGTGGCGTCGCGGGCGCGTCCTGCGGCACTGCCGAGGTCCCGGTCCAATGCGGTGAGTTCCGCGCGGAAGATCGCGCGGATGTCGCTGGTGGCCCGCGGCCCGGCCAGCTGTGCCGCGAACTCCGGGGGGAGCCCGGCGGGGAGCGCGGGGGTCGGCGGCGGGGTGATCTTGCTGGCCGCGACCTGGATGAAGCGTCGCTGCAGCTCGCGCCGGAAGGCGTCCGAGGCCGGGTTGCTGGCCTTCAGCTCCGAGAAGATGCCATTGCGCACGTCGCTGACAAACTCCGAGAGGGAGTAGGCATCCGCCTTGTTCGACGCCATCGCCTCGAACTCGATCAGCCGTTCCATCCGGCGATCATTGAACAGGCCGCTGAGGATCCCGCTCTGCTGCTGGTGAATGCGACGCAGCGCGCCCTCGACCTCGATGCGGCGGAGGATCTCCGGGACGAGGAAGTAGGTGGGGGTGGCGAAGGCGTTGTCGTTCAGGAACTTGACGGCCTCCTTCTGCCGGGCGCGCGAGAGCGGGACGTAGCGTGGGCCGTCCTGCCCCACGTACTTCTCCTGCGCGTCGGTGCCCCCGACCACCCAGGTCACGTGCCGGAGTTCGGTGCCCCACTGCCCGATGACGCGATCGTAGACGAGGGTCATGTCATCGAAGTCCGTGCCGGGCTGGCTCGTGGCCGGGACGATGAGCGGGACGATCTGCTTGATCGACTTGATCCCCCAGCCGGTGGCCTTCACCGGGTCGGCGTCGCCGACGGCTTCGCTGTGCGACGATTGGTCGGCGCCGCGGGAGTCCTGGACGTCAAATCGGAGCCACGGGGTGGCATCCTGTTCCCGCGACCAGCGGTCGAGGGTGGCCCACTCCTCGTCGGAGGTGCGGGCGTTCGGGATCGGGGTGTACCCCCAGCGGGTGATGTACTTGTCCCAGGGCCCGATGCGCGGGATGAGGTCCTCGATCGCGATGTTGTCCTCGGGTTGGGCCGTGTAGTTGAAGCGCGAGTAGTCCATGATCGACGGCGCGTGGCCCATCTTCGCGACCCAGGTGCGCGAGCGCACCGAGTCCACGGGGTACGTCGAGCTGCCCTTCTGGTCGTGCTGGTAGCCGAGCGTGTGCCCGACCTCGTGGGCGACGACGAACTCGACGAGGCGCCCCATGAGCTCATTGGGGAACGGCCACATGCGGGCGCGCGGATCGAGGTGCCCCACCTGGCTGAAGTACCAGGTCCGCTGCAGCGTCATGATGTTGTGGTACATGTAGATGTCCGACTCGAGGATCTCGCCGGTGCGCGGGTCGTTGATGTTGGGACCCTGGGCGTTCTCGATGGTGGACGGGAGCCAGCGCACGACGGAATAGCGGGCATCTTCGGGTGACCAGTCCGGGTCGTTGGCCGGCGGATCGGCCGCGACGATCCCCTTGATGAACCCGGCTTCCTCAAAGGCGGGCTGCCAGGCCTCGATCCCCTTCTTCACGTACGGCTTGAGCCAATCGGGGGTCGCCGGGTCGACGTAGTACGTGATCGGCTTGATGGGCTCCGACTTCGCCGCGTTGGGGTCCTTCTTCTCCAGGCGCCAGCGCACGATGTACCGGCGGTCCTGGGCGCGCTGCTCGGGCCGGCCGTAGTCGATCTGGTTGAGCGAGAAGAAGCCGATGCGCTTGTCGTGCAGGCGCGGCATCATCGGGTTCTCCGGCAGCTTGACCATGGACCAGTGCAGGACGACCGACGACGTCCCGTTCGCGGCCTGCTGGAAGCCACCGCCGCCGCCGGCGGGCGCGCCCGGCGCCGCGGGGATCGTCAGGAGCGCTTCCACCTCAACGTTCGTCGGGAACGACAGGGCCTTCTCGATGAACGACCGGTTGGGATCGGGGTTGCCGCGGAACTGGTTCCCCGGGCCGATCTCGGTGGGGGGCGCGGTGTAGAGTCGCGTCACGTCGATGACGGCCGCGCTGTCCGGGCCGTACGCGTCGACGTTGAAGGCGGCGAGCACGAGGTCGTTGTTCGACGCGCTCACGGCCTGGGCGATCGGCTGGCCCGGGTCCGACACGGTCTCGTAGGAGATGTTGCGGAGCAGGACGCGGTTCTCGCGGCGCTCCCACTTCACCACCCGGCGCGCGCCCAGCTGCTGGCCGCCGTAGCCGGCATTCACCGGCACGCGGGCGCCGCGCACCACGAGGAGCAGTTCCTTGTTGAGGGCCGCGCGCGGAATCTCGAACAGCAAGCGGCTGCCGATGCGGTGGACCTTGAACAGTCCGTCGCGTGACTTGGCGTTAGGCGTCACCACCCGGTTGTACGGCCGGGGCGCCGGCTCGCCGGGGGCGCCGGCCGCTGGGGGTTGTCCGGCGGCGCCGGGGGCACGGGAGCTGTCTTGCCCGGTGGGGGCCTGCGGGTCACCGGCATTGGGCCGTGCGGCGTTGCCCGGCGCGACGGCCGGGCGGGGAGCAGGGGCCGGGGCGGGCTGCTGCGTGGTCTGGCACGCAACTACGCCCAAGGTGCCGAAGGCACCGAGGACCAGCCGAATCCTGGGGGTCATGTGTCGCCTGGAGTGGGTGAACGGTTCCGACGAGTGCCGGACTCGGGGAATCTACGGGCAGGGCTGGGGCAGCGCTGTGGGGACGGGATGGGAAAGCAACTACCAGGGCGCGGCACGGGCAGTACGAGGAGCACGAGCAGCACGGGGAGCACGGCGATGGGGTGAGGTGAGGACTGGCCGCTCGCCCATCCCCACCCTATCCTCGTGCCACGCGTGCCACGCGTGCCGCCCGTGCTGCGCGTACCGCCCGTGCTTCATCAGTCCCGCCCCTCGTCAGCCATGCCTCGCTCCTACCCTCGCATCGTCACTCCCCCGCCCGGTCCCCTCGCGCGCGCCATCGTCGACCGCGACCGGGAGTGGACGGCGCAGTGCTACATCAAGGAGTACCCGCTGGCCATCGCCCGCGGGCAGGGGGTGATGGTCGAGGACGTGGATGGGAACCGGTACCTGGACTTCATGGCCGGGATTGCCGTCGCCTCGACCGGGTACGGTCACCCCGAGGTGGTCACCGCGATCCAGGACGCCGCCGCGAAGTTCCTGCATATCTGCGGCAGCGACTTCTACTACGAGGGGATGGCCGCGCTGTGCGAGAA
>JAEUJL010000377.1 GCA_016794835.1 Gemmatimonadota bacterium
CTGTCGACGAGGAACGTGAGCTCCAGGTGCAGGGAGCGACCCGGGGTCAGCGTCAGGACGCCGAGGTCGGTCCCGGCCATGAGCTTCACGCCCGCTGCGCGGAGTGTGCGCAGGCCGGCGAGTCCTTCGGAGACCATGCGCGCGTACTGGTCCAGTGGGGAGTCATAGGCCTTGAGCTCGCGCTGCGCCTTCCAGAAGTCGCGCAGCGCCTCCGTGACCAGGGACAGGTCGGGGTCTTTGCTGGTCCCGGCCACGCGGGCCTCGGTGACACTGTCCGGCACAAAGCGACCGAAGGACGCGGCGAGCGTCGGCGTGATCCAGACATCGGCCGCGGCGTAGGCCCGCGCGAGGCTGTCCCGGAGCGCCGGCGCCAGCGTTCCCATCTCCCCGAGGCCCTCCATGTGCTCGATGCTGCGCTGCCCCGCCGCCAGTGTCCCGGCGAGGCCAATCGCGCGGTTCGGCTGGTGGCCGGCGACGCGCAGCCCCTTGCGGCGTGCCGCGGCCAGCAGGGCGGTGTACGCCGCGGTCCCGGGTGCATTGCGCAGTTTGAGTACCTCGACCCCCATGGCCGCAATCGAGTCAACGGCCTTCACGGCGTCCGCTTCCGTCTCCACCGGGATGCGTTCCTCGAGTCCGCGGGCCAGGCCGGGGATACCGAGGGAGCGCACGCGCTTGAGCCAGAACGCATTCTCGACGATCGGGCCGGAGAGCCGGATGCGGGGCCCGAGCCACTCTCCGCGCTCGGCCGCGTCACGCCAGCTGCGGACCGCCGCGAGTTCTCCGCCGAGGTCGCGGACCGAGGTGATCCCATGTCGCACAAGGCTCGGCAGCCCGTCGCGGCCCAGGGTGCCGAGGTGCACGTGCGTGTCCCACAGGCCAGCGACGAGGTACTTCCCGCGCGCGGCGATCCGCTCGGCGCGCGCAGGGATGCGCACCGTGCCATCGCGCCCGACGGCGACGATCCGTCCGTCCTGCACGACGACGGTGCTGCGCGGCTGGGGCGCGCGGCCGGTGCCATCGATGACCGTCCCCCCGGTGATCGCCACCGGTGGTTGCGCGCTCGCCGTGCCCATGGCCACCAGCACGGCCAGCGCCACATGTCGCATCACTGGCCGTGGAGACGCACGCATGTCGTGCCTAACGCCGGCCGGGAGCCAGCACGGAGCGATCGTCCGGGTCCACCGGAACCACACGCACCCGCTGCGTGGAGGTTGTCTCACCGCCGAGGAGCACCAGGCGGTAGTCACCGGCGGCGACCGGCACGGCACGCGCGGCATTGAAGCCACCGCCACCTCCGCCGAATCCCCCCGGCCCGCCGCCGCCGGCGGGTGGTGAGGCCAGGCGACGCCGCACCGCCTCTGGCGTGCCACTGCTATCCGGCGCCGCGCGCGACTCGGCCGGGCGCGGATTGAAGCCACGAGGGAAGCCCGGATCGGCGATTCCGGAACCGTCGAGCGCCGTGCCGCGGCCTCCTCCGCCACCGCCTCCGCCAGGGCCGCCGGCCGGGCCGGACAGGAGGTTCCATGTCACCGTGTGCAGCCCGGCGCGATTGGGACCCGTGAGGCGCGCCACCGTGTCGCCGAGCGCATTCACGACGACGACGCGCGGTGCCTGGGCCAGCGGTTGTGTCAGGCGATAGGTGATCGATGCACCAGGTGGGGTCCGGTCGCCGCGCCACATGCGATGCGCCCGTGGCTCGGAGCCCACCGGGAATTCCCCGTACTGCAGGGCGAC
>JAEUJL010000422.1 GCA_016794835.1 Gemmatimonadota bacterium
GGGGCCAGCGGCAGCGTGTTGCCACGCACGAGGTACGGCCACTCGTGCCCGTCCATCCCCATCCCGTGCCCGACGCGATGCGAGAAGTACTTGTAGTCCGGCCCGTACCCGCCGTCGACAATGACCTTGCGTGCCGCCGCATCCACCGCCTCGCACGGGACTCCGGGCTTCGCCGCCTTCAACGCCGCGGTCTGCGCCGCCCACTCGATCTCGAAGACGTCCTTCATCTTCTGCGTCGGCTTCCCGAGGACAAAGGTGCGCGAGATATCCGAGCTGTAGCCCTCCACCTTGCACCCGCCATCGATCAGCAGGATCGACCCTTCGCGGACCACCTGCGGAGTCACCGAGCCGTGCGGCAAGGCGCTGAACTCGCCGACCTGGACGCCCGCGCTGCCGGAGTAGCCGAGTCGGTCATGCGCCTGAGACACCAGCCGGGCGAAGTCACCTTGCGTCATCCCTTCCTTCAGCGACTTCCACGCCGCCTCGTAGGCCTTGAGTGTCACCGCGGACGCGTGGCGCATCAGCGCCAGCTCGTGGTCGTCCTTGATGATGCGGCAGCCGGCCGAGATCGGGGTGCCGGACACGAGGCACAGCTGCGGGGCGGCGGCGCCAACGCCGGCGCTGAAGACGTACTTCACCGTCTCCTCGACCCCGATCGACCCGGTCGCGATCCCCGCATCACGTAGGCCGCGCGCCACCTGGGCGTACGGATCTTCGTGCTCCTCCCACGTGAGCACCGCGGTCTGGGCGCCTAACGGGCCGAGCCGCGCCTGCTCGAGCGTGCGCTCCTCCTCGAACTTCGGCGTCACGATGAATGCGTTGCCCTTCACCGGGATCACCGCGCAGGTCAACCGCTCCGAGTTCCCCCACTGCATCCCGGTGAAGTAGACCATGCTCGTGCCCCCGGTGAGCATGAGGGCATCGATCTTCTGCTCGGCCATCAGGCGCCGCGCCTTCTCGAGCCGCGCCTTGCGCTCATCGACCGAGATCGGGACGACGCCGTCCTTCATCGGCGTGAGGGCGGCGAGGGCCGGCGGCAGGTCACTCGCACCACTTGGGGCGCCCTCACCCGTTCGGGGAGCACACGCGGCGCCGGCGGCTGCGAGTCCGGAGGTCGTCAGGAAGGTGCGGCGATTGAGCATGGAATGGCGGGGAGTGAGAACGGAGTCCGGGAGCTGACGACACTGGGTCCCGGCCTTCGCCGGGACGCGTGCTCTTTCTGTTTTCCCGGCCTTCGCCGGGACGCGTGCTCTTCTGTTGTCCCGGCCTTCGCCGGGACGCGTGCTCTTCTGTTGTCCCGGCCTTCGTCGGGACGCGTGCTCTTCTGTATTCCCGGCCTGCGCCGGGACGCGTGCTGGTCCTGCGGTGTTCGCCGGCGAGAGACGTAGAGCACCGGCCTCACCGGGCAACGCGCGAAGATGCGCCGCGGCGCACCGCCGCAACAGGGGCGCTCGCGCATCGGGCGCCCACGCACGACCTTTCGTCATGCTTTCCTTCGACATCATCACCCTGCTCGCCCTGGGCGCTGCCGTCGTCGCGGTCCTGCTCCGGCGTGAACCGCTCACCGGGCGAGAGCGGTACCTGCCCTGGGCCGCGCTGGCGCTCACCGTGGTGCACTTTGTGCTGTTCCGACGGCCGACGTCCTTTCCGGCCTACGGCGTGGCGGTGGCCCTGTTCTTCACGCTGAGGGCGTCGACCTACGTCAGCGTGATCCTGCGACGCGTCATGGGGGTGGCCGCACTGCTCGCCCTGGTCGCTGTTGCCGCGCTGGGCTGGGCCTTCCCCCTCATCTTCCTGCCGGCGCCGACGGGCCCCTACCAGGTGGGGAGTCGCTGGCTGACCGTCGTGGACAGCACACGCGTCGAGGACTTCGTCGCCGACTCCGCGGTGAAACGCGCGCTCCTCCTGCGCATCTGGTATCCGTCGGATTCCACCGCGGCCTCGGCGGCCCCCATCATGCCGCCCCTCCAGGCCCAGTCCCTGGCCAAGGCGATGAACCTCCCGGCGTTCGCCTTCTCGCACCTCTCCCGCACGCCCACACATACGTGGCCCGACGCGCCCCTGAGCGGGAAGGAGGCCACCTGGCCGGTCGTCCTCTTCTCGCATGGCTTCGGCATCGGGTACGAGTCGCAGAACACGGTGCAGATGGAGGAGCTCGCCTCACACGGCTACGTGGTCGTGAGCATCGATCATCCCTATGAAGCCGGTGTGGTCGCCTATCCCAACGGACATGTCGTCCGGATGGCCCCCGCCCCCTTCAGCGATCCCGCGAACGGGCCAAAGCTCCTCCCCTTCATCGCGACCCTGGACACGACGTCGGACACGACGGCGCTGTATCGCGCGGCGCGCGAGATGCGCACCATCATGCAGCTGGATCGCTCGATGGATCGATGGATGAAGGACACGCGATTCGTCGCTGATCTCCTGGCCCAGTGGGGGACGGCCGCGCCGATCCCCGGCTTCGCGGGACGCCTGCGCACCGACCGCCTCGGGATCTTTGGCATGTCGTTCGGGGGAGCGACGGCGGCTGCCTTCTGCGCGGTGGACGCACGGTGTGCCGCCGGGATCAACCTCGACGGCCTCACCTTTGGCGCCGCCGTCGACACCGCCATCACGCGCCCCTTCCTCTTTGCCACCTCGTCAGGAAACCGGCGGATGTACGACACGGAGTTCCTTCGCGCGACCGGCCCGGCCTGGCTGATCAACGTCGCCGGGGCGAACCACCTCGACTGGACCGACTTCGGCTATGTCTCGCCGCTGTTCGTCAAGCTCGGCGTGCTGGGGGGCATCCCGGCCTCGCGCATGCGCGAGATCATGAATGCCGCAGTGCTCGGGATGATGGACGCGCACCTCACCGGTCGTGCGCCGTTTCGCGAGGAGGCACTCACGCAGTTCCCCGAGGTCACCCTCCGGAGCCACCCCGCAGTGTCCCCTCCACCGCCGTGACCTCTGGCGTGCTCCCATCGCCGGCGCCCGTGAGTTCGCCGAGGCGCCGGGCCTGGGGGAGGACGCGGTGCTCGAGCGCCCCGGCAGCGCGGTTGTAGCCGTCCACCGCCCGCTCGATCCCGCGCCGGACCTCGTCGAGGTGCCCGGCGAACAGCTCCAGGCGATGGTGCAGTTCGCGCCCCTGGGCCACGGCCACCTCGGCGTTGCGATGCGCCGCCTCACGCTCCCAGCCGTCCCCAACCGCCCGCAGCAGGGCGAGCAGCGTGGTCGGGCTGGCGAGGACCACCTGCCGGCTCATGCCGTACTCGACCAGGGTCGCGTCGTGCTGCAGCGCGGCGGCAAAGAGCGATTCCCCGGGGAGGAACAACACGACGAACCGCGGGGCATCCTCGAATTGCGCCCAATATGACTTGGCGCCAAGGCGCGTGATGTGCTCCCGCACGTGGCGCGCATGTTCGCGCAGCGCGTCCGTCCGCGTTTCGTCGTCCGGCGCCTCCATCGCGTCGAGCCACGCCTGCATCGGGGCCTTGGCATCCACGACGATGGCGCGCCGCCCGGGGAGCTGCACCGTCAGGTCGGGCCGGAGTGCGCCGTCCCCCGGGGTCCCGCGCTGCAGCACGTAGTCCACATGCTCATGCATCCGCGCCAGCTCACAGACCCGTCGCAGCTGCATCTCCCCCCATTCCCCGCGGACGACCGGCGAGCGCAATGCGTCCACGAGGTGCTGCGTCCGCGTGCTCAGGTCCCGATGGGTATCGGCGAGGGTCGCCAGCTGGCCGAGGAACAGGTCGGCGCGCGCGGCCTGCTCGCGGCGTTCCGCGGCAAAGCGCCGCTCCGCCTCCAGCTCGGCACGCAGGGCGGCGACCGTCGCATCCCCCCGCGACCGGCCCAGGAGCCAGGTGACGACCCCACCACCGATGGCCCCGGCCACCAGGGCAACGACGGTCCACGCGTCGGGTGATCCCATGGTGCCTAACGTAATCGGTTCTCCGCTGTTGTCCGCGCCCTTCCCCGGCTAGAGTTCCGCATGGCGATCGACTGGACCTCCCGGGCCGTGAGTGCCGACGATGCCGTCTCCCTCGTGGCCAGCGGGATGCGGATCTTTGTCCACGGAGCGGCGGCAACCCCGACCCCGCTCCTCGAGGCCCTCGCCCGGCGCACCGACATCGACGGGGTCCGGCTCTACCACATGCACACCGAGGGTCCGGCCCCGTGGACCGACCCGGCCCTCGCCGGCCGGTTTCGCTCCGTCTGCCTCTTCACCGGGCCCGCCTTGCGCGCCCCGGTGGCCGACGGGCTCGCCGACTTTGTGCCGGTCTTCCTGTCGGACATCCCGTCGCTCTTCGTCAGTGGCGGCATCCCGCTCGATGTCGCGTTCGTCCAGGTCTCACCCCCCGATCGCCACGGCTACTGCTCCCTCGGCACCTCCGTGGATTGTGCACGGGCCGCCGTGGACACGGCGCGCTTCATCGTCGCCGTGATCAACGACCAGATGCCGCGCACCCACGGCAACACCGCCCTCCCGCTCGAACGGATCGACGCCTTCGTCCGGGTGGATCGCCCCCTGCTGGAGCGGCCGCCCGCCGTCGAGGGACCGGTGGAAGCCGCGATCGGTGAGCGCATTGCCGAGCTGGTGGAACATCGATCCACCCTGCAGATGGGCATTGGCGCCATTCCCGATGCCGTGCTCGCACGCTTGTCGGACAAGCGCGACCTCGGGATCCACACCGAGATGTTCTCGGATCGCCTCGTCGACCTCGTGGAGAGCGGGGCGGTCACCAACAAGTTCAAGGCGGTGCA
>JAEUJL010000532.1 GCA_016794835.1 Gemmatimonadota bacterium
CGTGCCCGCGCGAACCGCTCCAGCATCGGCCACTCGGTGAACAGGAAGGACAGCGATGCCGCGAGTCGCACGTCACCCGCCCTTCGCTGCCTGCAGCGCTTCCCAGCTTTCGCGGTAGTCCCTGGCCCCACCGAGCACCTGCCCACCGTCGCAATAGATGATCGCGCCGTTGACATAGCTCGCCGCCTCGCTGGACAGGAACAGGGCGACGTTCGCCACCTCCGCTCCCGTGCCGGTGCGCCGCATGGGATTCGCCTTGCCCCACGCCTCCCGGATCTCCGGTGTCGGTGCGAGCCGCTCCACCCCTTCGGTCCCTTCAATCGGCCCCGGAACGATCGCATTGACCCGGATCCCCTCGTGGCCCCACTCGACGGCGAGGGAGCGCGTGAGCATGTCCACCCCCGCCTTCGCGGCCGAGACGTGTGCCTGCCCCCAGAATGCCTCGGTGGATTGCGGTGCCGAGATGTTGATGATCGAGGCCCCCGGCCGGCGCAGCGATCCGTAGGCTGCCCGCAGGACGTGGAAGGTCCCGATCAGGTCGATGTCGACGACGACGCGAAACCCGTTCGGCGACAGCTTGTTCGCCGGGCAGATGAAGTTGCCCGCCGCACCAGACACCACGATGTCGAAGGCGCCGAGGGCGTCCGTCGCCGAGCCCACGACCCGCTCCACCGCGCCAAAGTCGCGCACGTCGCCGGGGTATCCCCGGACCTCTCCCCCATGCCGCGCGAGGTGTGCGGTTGCCGTATCCACCTTGGCCGGATCGCGGCTCATCACGCAGACCGAGGCCCCGTACTGCGCGAGCGCATCGGCAATCGCGAGGTTGATTCCGCTCGTGCCCCCGGCGACAAAGGCCACCTTTCCCTTGAGCAATCCCTGGACGAACGTCATCGTGAATTCCCCTGGCGTTGGCGTGTCCAGTAGACGTAGAAGGGGATGCCCGCGAGCACAATCCCGATCCCGACCAGGCTGTAGCCGAGCCGGTTCACCAGCAGGTTGCCCAGGTACCAGACGAGGATCGCGACATAGAGGAGCGGGACCCAGGGATAGCCAGGCACCCGGAACGGGCGGGGCAGGTCGGGCTCGCGCCGGCGCAGGACGATGAGGCCGAACACCGTGAGCGCCATGAAGAGCTGCCCGACGAACCCGACGTAGGTCAGGTTCTCCTGGTAGGTCCCCGTCGCCCCGAAGGTCGCGGCAATCGCCGCGAACACCAGGATCGCGGTGACCGGGGTCCCCCGCGTGGGGTGGATGTTGGCGAGTCGCCGGAAGAACATCCCGTCGCTCGCGAGCGAGAACGGGATGCGCGGGTAGTTGAGGAGCTGGGCGTTCACCGCGCCGATCGCCGACAGGAACGCCACCCCGGAGATGACATCCGCGCCACGGGGACCAAACACCACCTGCATCGCCTCCGCCGCCACCCGCGGCGAGTTGGCCAGGCGGTCGAACGGCAGGACATACAGGTACGCCGCGTTGATGGCGATGTAGAGGAGGATGAGGATCCCCATGCCCGCGAAGATCGCGCGCGGCAGGGTCTTCTGCGGCTCCCGCACCTCACCGGCCACATGCGTGATGAAGTACCACCCGCTGTAGCTGAACACCGTGAGGATCATCGCCGTCCCCAGCGAGCCGGTCATCTGCCCCACGGTGCGCCCCTCGGGGAGCATCGGCGAGAAATTGGCGACCGAGCCCTTGCCCGAGGCAAAGCAGGCGACAATGACCCCAACGATGCCGCCCACCTTCAGGATGGTGAGCACGTTCTGGGTCTTCCCCCCCTCGCGCACCCCCAGGCAGTTGATCACCGCAAAGACGAGGATGATCGCGACCGTGAGGGTGCGACTCACGGCGGGCGTGAACTCGGTGAACTTGCCGATGAAGTGCCCCGCATTCTCCACCGCCAGCGACGTGGTGACCGCCGTGGCGCTTGCCGCGTAGGCAAAGAACATCATCCAGCCGAACAGGAAGGCGATCGGCGTGCCCGGATACGCGCGCTTGAGGAACTGGTAGGTGCCCCCCGTTTCGGGGATCGCGCCGGCGAGTTCGGCGAAGCTCAACGCCCCACAGAGCGCCATCAACCCTGTCACCAGCCAGGCCGCAAGCTCCA
>JAEUJL010000556.1 GCA_016794835.1 Gemmatimonadota bacterium
TGCACCGTGCACGTGGCGGGCCGACCGGCGCGCGCCTGCCAGGTGCGCATGGCGGACCTGCAGGGGGCGACCGTCGTGACCATCGAGGGGCTGCATCCCGCCGGGGAGCATCCGCTGCAGGTGGCGTGGCGCGAGATCGACGTGCCGCAATGCGGGTTCTGCCAGGCCGGGCAGATCATGCAGGCCGCCAGCCTGCTCGCCACGCGCAAGAACCCGACCGATGCCGACATCGACACGGCAATGAACGGCCATATCTGTCGCTGCGGGACCTATCCTCGCATCCGGCAAGCCATCAAGGCGGCCGCGGAGAAGAACGCATGAGCACCCCCTCCTTCCTTCCGTGGGGCGCGACCCCTTCGCCGGTCGCGGGTGATTCCACCGTGGATGCGGGCCGCCGCACCGCCCTCAAGCTGCTGGGCCTTGGCGGTCTCGTCTTCGTCGCCGGCCCCGGCGGACTGCGTCGACTCGACACCGTGGGGGCGCTCGACACCTCCGCGGACCCGTGGGACGCACACGTCTACGTCCGCCTCGCGGACGATGGCACCGTGACCCTCACCTGCCACCGATCGGAGATGGGGCAGGGGATCCGCACGACGATGCCGATGATCATCGCCGACGAGATGGAGGCAGACTGGGCGAAATGCCGAGTGGAGCAGGCGCAGGGTGACGCGAAATACGGGTCGCAGAACACGGATGGCTCGACGAGCATCCGCGACTTCCTGTTCAAGTATCGCGAGGCCGGGGCGACGGTGCGCGCGCTGCTCGAGGAGGCGGCGGCGAAGGAGTGGGGGGTGGCCGCCAGCGAGGTGGCCGCGCAGAACGGTGCGGTGGTGCATCGTGCGTCGGGGCGCAGCAAGTCGTTTGGCTCCCTGGTGGCCACGGCGCGCCCCCTGCCGATGCCCGCGAAGGAGCGGGTGCGGGTGAAGGCGCCCAGTGAGCGACGCTGGCAGGGCAAGAAGATGCCGGGCATTGACCTGGTGGCGATGACGACGGGCACGGCGACGTACGGCGCGGACGTGATCCTGCCGGGCATGAAGGTGGCCGTCATCGCCCGGCCCCCGATCTGGGGGGACACGGTGGCCACCGTGGACGACGCCGCGGCGCTCCGGATTCCCGGGGTGGAGCGGGTGGTGCGCATCCCCAACTCGCCGATGCCGGCCACGTTCCTGCCGACGGGCGGGGTCGCGGTGATCGCGAAGAACACCTGGGCCGCAATCCGCGGGCGCGACGCCCTCAAGGTCACCTGGACGAGCGGGGCGAACGCGGCCTACGACTCGAAGGCGTACAAGGCGACGCTGCAGGCGAGCGTGCTGCAACCCGGCAAGCCGGGGCGCAAGGAAGGCGACGTGACGGCCGCCCTGGCCCGGGCCACGCGCAAGGTGACGGCCAACTATTACATGCCCCACCTGTCGCACGCGCAGATGGAGCCCGTGGCCGCCATCGCCAATGTCGCCAACGGCAAGGTGGAGGTGTGGGCCCCGGTCCAGAGCCCGATGGACGCGCGCACGACCCTGGCCGCGTTCCTCAAGGTGGATGTGGCCAACGTCGCCGTGAATGTCACCCTCCTCGGTGGTGCCTTCGGCCGCAAGTCCAAGCCGGACTTCGTGTGTGAGGCCGCCTTCCTGTCACGCGAGGTCGGGGCGCCGGTGCGCGTCCAGTGGACGCGCGAGGACGACCTGAAGAACTCGTACTACCACTCCGTGGCGGCGCACCACCTCGAGGCCGGGCTCGATGCGAATGGCAAGGTCACGGCCTGGCTGCACCGGTCCGCGTATCCGTCCATTTCCTCGACCTTCGCCCCCGATGTCCCCGGACCAACGCCGGACGAGCTCATCAACGGCGCGAGTGACCTGCCGTGGGAGATCCCGAACGTGAGTGTCGAGGTCTGTCCCGCGCGGGCCCACACGCGCATCGGCTGGTTCCGCTCGGTGAACGCCATTCATCATGGTTTCGCCATCGGATCGTTTGTCGATGAACTCGCCCGGGCGACCGGAAAGGATACAGGGCAGTTCCTGCTCGACCTGATCGGCTCGGACCGGCAGGTGGACCTCTCCAAGGGGGCCCTCGTCGAGCCACCCCCCAACTATTACGGGGGAGCGTGGACCGACTTCCCCACCGACACGGTGCGTGCGAAGAACGTGCTGCGCCTCGCGATGCAGCGCGCCAACTGGGGCGAGAAGTTGCCGCGTGGGCGTGGGCGTGGCATCGCCGTCCACCGGTCGTTCCTGTCGTATGTCGCGATGGTCGTCGAGGTGGAGGTGCTCGCCGACGGCACCGTGAACGTCCCCAAGGCGTGGGCGGTGGTGGACGCCGGCTTCGTCGCCAACCCCGATCGCGCGAAGTCGCAGATGGAAGGCGCGATCATCATGGCGATGAGCAACGTGCTCCACAGCGAGATCTCGTATGCGCAGGGCAAGGTCGTGCAGTCGAACTACCGCGACTACCAGGTGGCGCGCATGCGCAGCGCCCCGCGCACGATCGATGTGCACGTGGTGGAGAGCGAGGGACTGCCCGGGGGGATCGGGGAACCGGGGGTGCCACCGGCC
>JAEUJL010000563.1 GCA_016794835.1 Gemmatimonadota bacterium
CGAACTCGTGGCCAAGCGGGGGGCGGAGGTGGCGGTGACGAAGCGCGTCGCCTTCCGGCTGTCCGAGCTCTACGGACGGTGGGGTCGTCGCGCCGATTCGACCGCCTGGGCGGCGAAGGCGCAGTAGCGGGGGGCAGCTGGTGAGCCCTGCGGGGCCGGGGTTGCGCCTGTCGGGGAGAACCACGCTGCACTCACCTCGATCCCCGCCCCTCCCATGGACCGCGTCATCCTTCGTCACCTCAAGGGCTCCAAGGCAAGCCAGCAGGAAGAGTTCCCCCTCGCCCAGTTCGTCGAGCTGGTCCTGGGCCGTGATCCGACGGCCACGGTCCGCTTTGATCCCGAGAAGGATGACCTTGTGGGGCGGCAGCACGCCCGCATCGCCCGCGACGCGGCGGACCCGATGCGCTTCAAGGTGGTCGACCTGAATAGCCGGAACGGCACCTTCCTCAACAAGCTGCGCGTCGTTGGCGAGATGGCGTTGCAGCCGGGTGACGTGATCCAGCTGGGGGCCGGGGGCCCGGAGATCCAGTTCGACCTCGATCCGCTGCCGGCGCAGTACGTGAAGGCGACCCGCCTCGGCGTGACGGCTCCCGCGGGGGTCGAGACGCGCGTTGGCGCCACCGCTCCGGTGAGTGGAGCGCCCGCGCCGGCGCAGGGGATCGGCAAGGCGACCGTCGAGCGCATGATCACCGAGACGAAGGCGCAGGCCAACCGCAAGCTGCAGATCGGGGCTGGGGTGGGTGTGGCCGCCATTGCCGGGCTGATTGCCTGGCAGTCGTTCTCGAACAGCAGCAGTGGGGCAGCGCAGCGCAAGCGCGAGCAGGAGCTCGCCGACAGCCTCGCACGCATGAGCGGCGCCGCGGTCTCCGCCGTCGACTCGATGCGCGGGGAGCTCGGCAAGACCATGACCCCGGCCGAGATTGCCGCGAAGTACTCGGGCTCGACCGTGGCCGTGGACTTCAGCTGGAACCTGATCTACGCCCCCACGGGAGCGCAGGTCTTCCACCGGTGGATTCCCAACCAGCTCAAGCTGCGCAACGGGAGCACCGTGCCCATCCTGCAGGGTGGGGGCAACATGATCCCCACGTATGTCGCGGTCGATGGGGACCAGCTCGAGCCGTTCCTCACCCTGAACTCGCAGGGGAGCTCGCCGATCGCGGTGAGTTCCTCCGGTTCCGGCTTCGTGGTCACCAGCAACGGCTTCATCCTGACGAACCGGCACGTGGCCTCGAACTGGCGGGCGCCGTATCGCATGGAGCCGTCGATGCGCGGCGTCCTGGTGGACAACAATGGCGACATCGTCTTCGACCAGCAGGGCCAGTGGACGATCGTCAACCCGCCCTCGCGGTGGATCCCGTCAGAGACCAAGCAGACGGGCCCGAAGAACGAGATCGACGTGTTCCGCGGCCGGCAGGAGTACCTCTACGTCCGGTTCCCGAAGAACACGAACCCGGTCGAGGCCACCGTCGCGCGGGTCAGCGACCAGCATGACGTGGCGCTGATCAAGATCGAGACGCCGTCGTCGCTGGAACCGGTGACGATGTTCGACAACTACAAGAGCATCCAGGTCGGTGACCAGGTGACCGTGATCGGGTATCCGGGGATCTCGGACCAGGTGGTGGCGGTCGTCAAGTCGAAGGACACCTTCAACCGCGACGCCCAGCTGCGCACCGTGCCGGACCCGACCCTCTCCGTGGGGAACATCGGGAAGATCCTGCGCGCGGCGGACGGCGCCAGCTCGGATGCGTACGCCACCTATGCGCCGAACGGGGATCGCTACCAGCTGACGATCAACTCCACCGGTGGCGGGAACAGTGGCGGGCCGATGTTCGACAGCCAGGGCCGCGTGACCGGGATCTTCTTCGCCGCCAAGGTCGGCGACGCCCACGTGAGCTTCTCGGTCCCGATCCAGTTCGGGATGCAGCTGATGTCGGTCGCCCCGAACACCCGTTAGGCACGGCCATGTCCGCCGGCACCCTGCGCCCCACGACGCTCGGCCCGTACCGGGTCGTGGATTTCCTGGGGGCCGGCGGCATGGGGGAGGTCTACCGCGCGACGCACACGGCCACCGGGCGCGTCGCCGCCGTGAAGGTGCTGACGCGGGCGAACACCCCCACGATGCGGGAACGCTTCCGCAACGAGGGACGGATCCAGGCGGGGCTGCAGCACCCGCACATCGTCACCCTGTACGACCTGTTCGAGGTGGATGGGCTGCCCTGCCTGGCCATGGAGTACGTGGCCGGTGCGTCGCTCGATGCGATCGCGCAGCGCGGGTCGATCCCCGTCCCACAGGCCCTGGCCTGGTTTGCCCAGGTGGCCGATGCCGTGGCCTACATCCACGGCCGCGGGGTCATCCACCGGGACCTCAAGACCAGCAACATCCGGATCGACGAGCAGGGCCGGGTGCGCCTGCTCGACTTCGGGATCGCCAAGTCCGGCGACTCACCCAAACTGACGACAGATGGCAGCGTCGTCGGGACCCTCCTCGCCCTGGCGCCGGAACAGGTCCGCGGGGAGCCCGCCACGCCGGCCTCCGACCTCTGGGCCCTCGGCATCGTGCTGTACGAGATGGTCACCGGCCGCACGCCGTTCGCCGCCGACTCCATCACCGGCGTGATGGACAAGATCCTCAAGGGCACCTACGCGCCGCCCGAACGACCCGACGTCCCCGCGCAGGTGGCTGCCCTGATCGCGCGCTGCCTGCGCGTCGACCCCAGCCAGCGCCCGCGCAGTGCCAGCGAGCTGCGGGACGCCGCGCAGGAGATGCTCCGCGGCGGGCCGGCGCCGACGCTACCAGCAGCCCGCGGTCCCCTCGGCTTGCGGGTCGCCCAGGCGACGGCGGCGATCGCCGTGCTCCTCCTGGCCATCACGCTGTGGCCGCGAGGACCGCGCGTCGACGGACCGGAGCTCCCGGCGGACACCACGCGTCTCGCAGCCGACACCGCCCGTCCGCTGCCGGTCGATGCCTCGCGACTGCGCCAGGTCACCATCAACGTCTTTGGCGAGACGCCGGCCGACGTGTACCGCGATGGCGTGCGGATCGGCACGACCCCCGCCCGCTTTGCGGCGCCCCTCGGCACCTGGGTCAGCGTGTCGCTGCGGCGCCCCGGCTACGAACCGTTGGAGCGCCGGTTCCAGGTGCACGACGGCGCCAACGAGTACACCGAAACCCTGCGCGCGTCCACCACGCCGCCACCGCCCCCTTCGGAGCGCTAGCCCGATGTTTCTCTCCCGCTTGTTTGGCCGCACGCCCGCCGTGCGCCCCACCATGGAACTCGCGACCCCGGTCCCCGCCCCAGGCACCGGGGCCGCCGCGTCCCGACTGGTGACGGCCTGGGCCACCGACCCGGGGTGCGTGCGGGAAGTGAACGAGGATGCCGTGACGGTCGTGCACCCGGAGTCCC
>JAEUJL010000572.1 GCA_016794835.1 Gemmatimonadota bacterium
CGCAGCACCGTGGCCACCACACGCGGCAGCGGATCCAGGATGGCGCCCGATGGCCCGCCGATCATGACATACCGACCGGTGGGCGTGAGCACCCGCGCGAGGTCGCCGAGGGAGTGGTTGCCCACGTTGTCGATGATGACGTCGTAGCGCGCCGAATCGAGGGTGAAGTTCGTCGCGGTGTAGTCGATGGTGCGGTCAGCACCGATCGAGCGCACCAGTTCGACATTGCGCGTGCTGCTCACCCCGGTCACGGTCGCGCCGAGCGATTTCGCGATCTGGACGGCGAAGGTGCCCACCCCACCCGACGCGCCGTTGACCAGCACGCGGTGTCCGGCGCCGACTTCGCCCTGGTCGCGAACCCCCTGCAGCGCCGTGATCGCCGCCACCGGGATGGCCGCGGCTTCATCCAGCGTCATGGTCGCCGGCTTTCGCGCCACCCGGTCGTGACGAACCAGCACGTATTCCGCGAGCGCGCCCGTCCGGGCACCGAACACCGAGTCCCCGGGCTGGAACCGCGTGGCCGCCGGTCCCACCGCCTCCACCACGCCGGCGAAATCGGTCCCGAACCCCACCTCGGTGGGCACACGCCATCCCATGGCGATGCGTGCGATCAGGGGTGAGCCACGCATCCCGTGCCAATCCGCCGGATTGACCGAGGCTGCGACCACCCGCACCAGGAGCTGGCTGTCCGATGGTGTCGGTCGCTCGAGCTCCACCCGGCGCAAGACCTCGGGGCCACCAAACTCGCAGTGGATCCATGCCTGCATGGGAGTGCGCAATCCCACAGGCGTCGCCGGCGGGCACTCGTTGGTGGACCGCACGTACGCGGTCACGGCCGCCAGCAGGAGGAGCACCACGCCTAACGACAACACACGCCGGATGAGGCGCCACCACGATCTTCGACCGGTCATTGATCCACTCCAGGAGAGAGCCCGCCCCCCGCCGACGCGGCCAGGGTGGGCGGGCCTACGCTCCCGTGGTCCCCGGGTTTCGCCCGGTCGTTACCCGTGCCGCTCCACGTGGGCCGCGACCAGCGCCTGCCCCAGGGCGAGCCCGCCATCGTTGGGCGGGACGAGGTGGTGGGTCATGGGGGTGAACCCCGCGTGCCGCAGCCGCGCCACCACCTCGCGGGTCAACAACACGTTCTGGAACACGCCACCGGTCAGGCCGATGCGCATGCCGGGCGCACGGTCGCGCAGGGCGTCGGCGACCGCGACGATCATCTCGCGCACCGCATCATGCACGCGGCGCGCGATCGCGGCGGCCGGTCCCCCCGCGAGCACGTCACGCGCCGCCGCGGCGAGCACCGGTCCCCCATCGAAGACCAGCGAGCCGCCCTGCTCCCGCAGCGTGAACGCGTACGGCGCCCCGTGCGACGGGACGGTGGTGGCCAGGGCCTCCAGCTCAATGGCTGCCTGCCCTTCGTACGACACGCGTTGCCGGAGCCCCACGATCGAGGCCGCGGCATCGAGGAACCGTCCCATCGAGGTGGTGGCGGCACAATGGAGCTTGCGCTCCAGCTGGCGCGCGAGCACGGCGCGCGACGCCTCCGGCCAATCCGCCACCGGCGGCAATCCGTCGCTCCACGGGACCCCTGCAGCACGTAGTTGGGCCAGGGCCATCCGGGACGGACGCCGGATCGCCGCATCCCCGCCAGGGAGCGGCGTGGGCGCCAGGTGGCCCAGTCGCTCAAAGCCACTCGCGTCGCCGAGCAGGACCTCCCCACCCCAGATGGTCTGGTCCGTGCCCAGGCCGGTCCCATCGAAGACGAAGGCCAGCAGCGGCTCGCGCCACCCATGCTCGGCAGCGAGCGCCACGAGGTGTGCATGGTGATGCTGCACACGCGTCAGGGGGAGGCCGCGTGCCGCCGCGTGCGTGATCGCCCATTGCGTCGACGCGTAGCCGGGATGCAGGTCGCACGCCACCCGCCGGGGCGACACCTCGAAGAGGTGCTCGAGGTGCGCACAGGCATGCTGCAACGCGGCCAGCGTCTCGTGGTTCCCGACATCGCCGATGTGCTGGGACAGGAATGCGTAGTGGTCACGCGTCAGGCACCCGGTCGCCTTCAGCTCTCCCCCAACCGCCAGCACGCTGGCCACCTCGTACGGCAGTCGCACCGGATACGGGGCGTACCCGCGCGATCGCCGGATTGGGAGTTCCCGCCCGTCGACGTGGCGAATGACGGAGTCATCGGTCGCGACGTGGATCTCGCGATCATGCAGGAGGAAGCCGTCCACGAGGGGCGACAAGCGCTCGATCGCCTCGTCGTTCGTGCGCGCGATCGGTTCGTCGCTCAGGTTGCCCGAGGTCATCACCAGGACCTCGCCCGCCAGGAGCAGCTCGTGCAGCGGCGAGTACGGCAACATCACCCCCAGGGTATGGTGCCCCGGGCCCAGCCCCGCCGGGAGGTCCAGCGTGGGGACCGCCGATCGCGCGAGGATGACGATGGGGCGCTCGCGGCCCTGGAGCAGGCGCGCGTCCTCGTCCCCAACGATCGCGAACCGGCGCACGGTCTCGAGGTCCGGCGCCATCACGGCGAACGGTTTCTCCTCGCGATGCTTGCGCGCGCGGAGGGTGGCAATGGCCGCCGCCGAGGTCGCGCGACACGCCAGGTGAAAGCCACCGATCCCCTTCACCGCCACGATGCCATCCGCGGCCAGGCAGGCACGCGCCGCCGTGATGGCGTCCTCTCGCACGCGGGATGCCGCGTCCCCAACCGGACGCCACTCGACATGCGGCCCACAGTCCGGGCACGCGTTGGCCTGGGCGTGGAAGCGTCGCTGCGAGGGGTCGTCGTACTCCGCCTGGCACAATGCGCACATCGTGAACACGGCCATCGTGGTGCGCGGCCGGTCGTATGGCAGGGCGCGCGTGATGGTGAAGCGCGGGCCACAGTCGGTGCAGTTGATGAACGGGTAGCGGTAGCGCCGGTCCGAGGGGTCACGCAGCTCGCGTCGACACGCCTCACACAGCGCCACATCGGGCGACACCGGGGTGACGCGATCGGCGGCGGTGGTGGGGCTGGCCACGATCGCGAACTGCCCTTCGCCAACCGGGCTGATGCGGTGGTGCTCCACCTCCTCCACCGCGGCGAGGGGAGGCGCCTCGCGCTCCAATGCGTCGAGGAAGGCGCGAATCACCCCTTCCCCGGACTCGGCCTCGATGAACACCCCGTCGGCATCGTTGCCCACGTGGCCGGCGACCCCGAGCCGGTGCGCGAGCGACCAGACGAAGGGCCGGTAGCCGACCCCCTGGACGGTGCCGCGCACGCGGACCCGGACCCTAACGACCGCGTCCATATCCAGCGGGAGCGCGTTGCCGGGGTTTCGCTGACAGCGTGAAGGGCGAAAGGGGGCTGCTCATGCGGTGTCGCGATGACAGGATGAACATACAGTGGAAACGACCGGGGGCGTTCGCGACCCCCGACCCCTCCGGATCCTGCC
>JAEUJL010000596.1 GCA_016794835.1 Gemmatimonadota bacterium
GGCCGAGGTCCTTGGGGGCTACCACGGGTTCGACGACGCGCGCTCCCTGCGCGCGCAGGCCGTGGCGCGCGGGGTGCACCAGTTCCTCGAGCACGTGCGCGCCCGCTGGCTGCAGGACGCCGCCCGCGGCGACTGATCGCCCCGGGCGCGAGCGCGGGGCGGCCGCTGCCGCCGCCCCGGTTGCCTAACGACTGATCGTGTAGCGCCGGAAGGCGAACCCCAGCCGCTGCGCCGCCGGGTGCTGGATCGGTACCGCGACCCCCAGGCTGCCATCGCGCAGGAAGCTCATCCCGAGGTACTCGCCCGCCGCGCTGCGCACCGTGGCGGTGTCCGGCGGAAAGCCCTGCTGGAACGCCTCGGGCGGGAAGGACGGCGCGCGGGCCACGCGCGGCGCCCCGTCGCCTGCTGTCTCGATGTAGGCGACCGTAGCGACGACGGCATTGCCCGTCCCGGTAAACCAGCTCGCCGCGAGTTGCCCGTCCCCGCGCGCGATGAGGTAGGGGAAGTAGGTCACCGCACTGTCGCGCGCGATCTCCCAGGTGGTCCAGGTCGCTCCCAGGTCGCGCGACCGCGCCAGCCAGATGCCGTTCTCGTGTCCCCACAGGCTGAAGAGCGCACCGGTCGCGTCAAAGGCGATCGGCTCCACCCAACGCGGTTGTGGCGCCTCGTTCCAGCCCGGCGGGCTCACCGTCGTGTCCCGCATCGCCTCCCATACGCGGGTGCCCGGGGGCGTGCGTTTCACCCACGTCTCCCCGCGGTCACTCGAGGTGAAGAGCCAGTCCTCCCCCGCATTGAACGAGTTCCCCGACACCGAGATCGGCACCACGCGCACCGCCAGCTCGCCCTTCGGGCCAACCGCGAGGTGGCTCGAGCCGCCCATGGGATGGAGATGTGGTCGCTCGGTCCAGGTGCGCCCCCCATCGGTGCTGCGCATGTAGGACACGCCGGCGCCATCGTTCCAGATGGCGTGCGCCACGTTGTCCGCGGACACGTCGATCCACGGGCGGTCATCGAGCCGCGTGTCGGAGAGTTGTTGCCACTGCCAGGTCGCCCCGCCATCGCGACTCGTCGCAAGGTCGATGCGGGTTCCCTCGAGCTTCTGGCGATCGAAGCTCATGTTGAGGAAGTAGAGCGTGCTGTCCGGCCCCACGGCCAGCTCAACATCGGAGTTCCCCACGGCGCCGTCGGCGCGCGTCCCGACATTCACCGTCGCCCAGCTCCGCCCGTTGTCATCGGAGCGCCAGAGGTGGGGCACCGTGTCACCGTACCCCGCGACGAAGATCGCCCCGCCGGGATGCTGCACCACCATCGGCTCACGACCGAGGCGGTCGATCAACTCGCTGGAGTCGGCCAGGGTGATCGTCGGCGTGGACGAGGCAGGCTCACCGCGCGAGGTGCACGCGAGCGCCACCAACAGGAGCATCAGGCTGACAGGTCGCACAGGGTCCCCACGGAACAGGTCACCCTATTCTGCGCCCCCGGTCTCCATCTGTCACCCCCGGCCGCGCGAGACCGACGCGATGATCGCCGGGAGCACCTCCTCTCGGAGCCGACGCCAGGTGCCGTACCGGTTGTAGTTCCCGGCCGTTACCCCAACCACCAGCTGCAATTCCGGCACGACCATCACCATCTGCCCCCCATTCCCATTCGCCTCCACCTCCTGCCACTCGCGACCCGCGGCACGCACGGTGTGCCGGTGCCAGGCCAGGCCGTCGGATCCGCCGTCACTCGTGGGCACTTGGTGCGCGATCGACGCCTCCATCCAGGCGCGCGGCACCACCTGTCGCCCGCGCCAGCGCCCGCCATCGAGCACCAGCTGCCCGAGCTTGAGGAGGTCGCGCGGCATGAGGTAGGCCCCCCCTCCGCCGTAGCCGTCGCCGGTCGGCGTCAGGTTGAGGGCGTAGTGCGCCATGCCTAACGGCTGCGCCACGGCGCGCTCGAAGAAGGCCGGCAGCCATCCCCCGGTCGCCTGCGCGACGAGGGTGGCCGCCAGATGGATCCCCCCGGAGCAGTAGGCGTAGTGCGTCCCCGGCGAATGAAGCGCGGGCTGGGCCAGGAGGTACCTCGCCCAGTCGGGCTGCCCGCGCTGGCGCTGCATCGTCTCTTCGTTCCCTGGTGACTTCGGGTCGTTGTCGTCGCACGCCAGCCCCGAGGTGTGCGTCAGCAGGTGGCGCAGCGTGATCCCGCGGCGCGAGTCACCCGCGGGCCACTCGACACCAGGCAACGTGTGCAGCGGCGTGTCGGCATCGAGCGACGCGCCCGCCAGGATCGCTGCCCCGACCATCACGTCCACAAAGGTCTTGAACGCGGAGCGGGTGTCGTGCAGGCGTTCATTGTCGAATCCCGGGGCGAAATGCTCGACCACCAGCCGCCCACCGCGCGCCACATGCAGGCTGTGCACGAGCAGGGTGCTGTCGCCAAACGGGTCGGCAGTCACCAGCCCCTGCAGCAGTGCGCGCATCCGGTCCGCGTCCAACCCCGCGCGCGCCGGGGTCGCCACCGCCCACCCGTCCCCTCCACGCGCCGGCGCCTGCCCATACCGTGTCGTCACGGGACTCGGCGATGTGCGTCGCAACGCAAAGGGACGCCCGAAGTCAAACTCGATCTCGCCGGTGGCCGCGCGATACGGCTGCGTGAGCCGGACGGCACCCGTCGCCGGATCGCGGAGCACCACGGCACTGTCCTGCAGCTGCGCGGTGAACGTGCGCCCCAGGTTCCAGCCAAACTCCGGATTGCGAAAGCGCGCGAGCACCGTGCCGTCCTCGCGCAGCCAGGCACGCATCGCCAGGGTCACCGACTCCTTGAGCGGACGCACCGTCCCGCGCCAGCTGCCATCGCGTTGACGCCGCAGCTCAACGGGAGTGGCGTACCCATATCCCATGTTCCCCGCGGGCTGCACCCACATCGCTCGGCCCACCGGCGCGCCCTCACGGACCGGGAGTCGCAGGGTGCCGCCCGCCGCCACGGTCAGCGACAGTTGCTCGGCCGCCGGCGCATCCACCGACCCGGCCGTCGTCTCCAGGCGCCAACCGCCACTGGTGCGGCGTAGCGTGATCGGGCCCGCGGCAGCAACCGGGGGACGATCGGCCCCTTCCCAGGTGCCGATCAATGGAGTGCGCGCATCCTGGGCGGAGAGCGCGAGGGGGAGCAGGGCCATGTAGGTCAGGCGACGCATGTCGTGATTACCTGGAGGAGGGGCGAACACCGGCGAACTCTCGCCCATCGGCGCCGCCGCGTCTTGCACCAATCAAACCGGCCCCTACCCGCCTCACCTACGTGTCCCGGACCCGATCCGGGACCCAGTGTCGTCTGTTCGCGCGTTCGCGGAGGAGCGGCCCATTAGATGTGCCAGATTCCGC
>JAEUJL010000605.1 GCA_016794835.1 Gemmatimonadota bacterium
TGATCGATCTCGTCGCCAGCGAGCCGCGGATCGTGCCGTACCTTGACATCCCCATGCAGCACGCCGCGGACACGGTGCTTGCCCGCATGCGACGCCCGGAGCGCCAGGCGCGCCAGCGCGCCAAGATCCACGAGCTCCGGAAACGGATTCCCGGGCTCGCGATCCGCACTACGGTAATCGTCGGCTTTCCGGGGGAAACCGATGCCGAGTTTGGCGAGCTCCTCGAGTTCCTCGATGAGGTGCAGCTGGAACGCGTCGGGGCGTTCACCTACTCGCCCCAGGAGGGGACGCGGGCGGCGGACATGGTCGACGACGTGCCCGAGGCGGTGAAGCGCGAGCGGCTGGAGCAGGTGCAGGAACTCCAGCGCCAGGTGACGGGCGAACGGTACAGTGCGCTCCTCGGCCAACGCGTTCCCGCCATCATCGAGCGACCGGGCGAGGCTGGGCGGGCGGTGCAGGCGCGCACCACGGCCCAGGCGGACGATATCGACGGCGTGACCTGGGTCGAGACGGACGCCCCGCCGGGAACCATCGTCGAGGTGGAGCTCACTGACGTCGTGGACGACTACGACTTCCATGGCACTGTGACGCGTATCCTGGCCCCGGTCACCGCGACGCGGGCCGTGGGCCGGTCGCTGCCCGTCGTTGGGCTTGGCGCCGCGGCGGCCTTCGGGCGCCCGTCGCCCACGTGAAGGCAGTCGCGATCGCGCTGCTGCTCGTTGGTGGGGCGGGGCACGCGCGGGGTCGCCCACAGCCGCCCTCCCAACTGCCGACCATCCGGGCGCCGAGGGAGGTGCGTGTGGTGCTGGGCTCCGGGGCCGCCTCGCTGGGGGTCGGTGGGTCGGCGCCGTGGCGTCTCGTCGATGCGTGGGGCCGCGTGCATGCCCGCGGGTCGCGCGCCGGGGAGTGGCGCATCGAGCGGGACGGCCGTCGGCTGCGCGCGGTGCAGGTGCCCACGGGACGCGCCACGGCTTGGAGCGACGAACCGTTCGCCGTCCAGGCCGATGGGGACGATGCGTCCTCGTCGCGCGTGAGTTGGGAAGCCAGGCGGTATCGAGGGGAGTTGCGATACCTCGCCACCGATACGGCCGTGCTTGTGGCGAACGTGTTACCGATCGAGGAGTACCTGCGTGGTGTGGTTCCCCTCGAGATTGGGCCTCGAGGGAGCGCGGAGCGAGCGGCGGTCGAGGCGCAGGCCATTGCGGCGCGCTCGTACACGGTGGTGCGCGCGCTGGAGGGAGTGACGCGGGCGTGGGACCTCACCTCCCGTCCCGTCGACCAGGTGTACGGAGGGGTGGACGCCGAGTCGGCGGTGGCGAACGCGGCCATTGCGGCAACCGAGGGGATCGTGCTGTCGTATCGCGGGCAGGTCGTGCGGGCCCCGTACCATTCGACCTGCGGCGGGACGACGGCTGCCCCGGAGGAGGTCTTCGCTGGCGTCGGGGAAGGGTACCTCCGATCGGTGTCTGACCGAGTACCGGGGACGGATCGCGCCTGGTGCGAGATTTCGCCGCGCTATAGCTGGGAGCGGAAGTGGTCACGCGAGGAACTCGTGGCGACGGTGGCGCGGAGCACCGAGGGAAAGGGCATCCACGCCATTCATGGTGTCGACATGACGGGTAGCACGGCCTCGGGGCGCCTCGCGGGGCTCCGCCTGTCGACGGATCGAGGGACGATCCAGCTGCGCGGGAACGCGCTCCGGTTTGCGCTGGCGAACGTCGGTGGCGAGATCCTGCCATCGACCTATGTTTCGGCGCACTGGTCGGCGACGCAGGGGCTGACCCTGCGGGGACGGGGGAACGGGCACGGGGTGGGGATGTGCCAGTGGGGGGCGATCGCCCGCGCACGCGCGGGGTACGATGCGGCCACCATCCTGCTGGCCTACTACCCGGGGACCACCCTGTCGCGTGTACACTAGGCGGCCAGTCCGGCTGCGCGGAGCGTTGAGATGAGTGAACCGGTGAAGGTCGCCGTGGTTGGGGTCGGGGCGATCGCCCAATTGACGCACCTCCCGGTGTTGGCCAAGGCGCGTGGGGTGTCGATCGCGTGCCTGGTGGACAACGATCGGGCGAAGGCGCGTTCCCTCGCCGACCGGCATGGGGTCCGCGACGTCTTCACCGACATCGAGGACGCCATCGAGGACGCGGAGTTCGATGCCGCAGTCGTGTCGACCCCCAATCACCTGCACGAGCCGCATGTGCTCGCCCTGATCGCCGCCGGCAAGGACGTGCTCTGCGAGCGACCGCTGGCGCTCACGGCGCGCGGCGTCGAGCGCATCCTGCTCGCGGCCACCCGCGCCAAGCGCAAGGTGATGGTTGGCAACAACCTCAGGTTTCGCGCCGATGTGCAGGCGCTGATGGGGTTCCTCCGCGGCGAGGAGCTCGGGCGGATGACCGGGATTCGCACCGGCCACCTGCAAGTGCGCGGGCACGTGGAAGGGTGGCGGCTGCGCCGGCAGGAATCGGGCGGCGGCTCCCTGTTCGAGCTGGGGATGCCCCTCGTCGACCTGGCGCTCTGGGCGGCGGAATTTCCTGCGCCGCAACGCGTGTGGGCGAGCGTGCACAAGGGCCGCGGGGCCAACGCGGTCGAGGAATCCGCGCTGCTGGTGGTGGAGTGCGAGCACGGCTTGACCCTCGCCTTCGACACCAGCTGGGCGCACGCCGGCGATGAGGAGCGGTGGTGGTTCGAACTGTCGGCACAACGCGGGACCGCGCGCCTCGGTCCGCTCCGCGTGGTGAAGGAATTGAACGGGCTGCCGGTGAACGTCACGCCCACGGGCGCGGTGGCGCGCGAGAGCCCCTTCCTGCAGTCGTACCGGTCCGAGCTGACGCATTTCGTGGCGGTGGTGCGCGGGGAGGTGCCCTACGATCCCCCGACAGACCAGGTGATCGTGCACCGGGTGCTGGATGCGGCCTACCGATCCGCGGAAGAAGGCAAGGAAGTGCGCCTGTGATGCGTGCGCTCCGTGCGGCGTCGCAGCGATGCCTCCTGTTGGCGTCGCTGATCGGTGCGGCGGGCGCAGGCGCCCAGCCGGCCGCGTCGCCCGCGCCCGTGCCGGGGGCGGAGCTCGAGGTCTACCTGATGACGATGGGGCCCGGTGACCTCATCTGGGAGCGGTTCGGGCACAACGCCGTCGGGATCCGGGACCGCGCGGCGGGAACCGACGTGGTCTACAACTGGGGGGTGTTCGACTTCGACGAGGCCGACTTCCTCCCCCGCTTC
>JAEUJL010000644.1 GCA_016794835.1 Gemmatimonadota bacterium
AGCCGTTCCAGCAGGTCGCGCAGGGCGAGGGCCTCGGGCTGGCCCAGGCGGGCGTTGAGCGTGCGGCGACGCTTGCGTGCCTCGCCTAACGTCAGCAGGATGCGCTGGACGGCGAAGACGGAATCGTCGATGGCCGGCAAGTCGTCCGCCGCGACGGCCTCGCGTTGCTGGTGCATGGCGGTCACCAGCTCCTCGATGAGGCGACGCTCCGACACGAGCGCGTCCGTGAGCCCGCTGATCAGCGTGGGCCAGTTGGCCACCGCCGTCGCGGGGGTGTCAGCGGTGGGGTAGACAGGGACGGCCATCATTGGGGCGGGGTGGTCGAGAGGGCGCCGGCAGCGCGGAAGCGCTCCACGAGGGCGTCGGCAAGGGTGCTCGGCCACTCCTGGGGAACCAGGGCGGCCAGGTGTTGGTCCATCAGGCTGCTGAACATCTCCTCGCCCGCGCCGCCGCTGGTCAGTCCATCGGTGGGGACGGTCTCCCGCATCGCCTTGAAGAGCTGCTCGACAAACACGCCTTCCAGCTGCCGGACGGCGTTGGCGAGCCGCTGCTCATCGGCGGACGGCGGGACGGCGGTGGTGGGACGGAGGGCAGGCACGGTCATCGGGCCACGACCTCCGCGGAGAGCGCCCCAACGGTCCGCAGCGCCTCGAAAACCTGCGCGACGAGCTGCGGCGGGGTGCGCACGGCGTGGAGCGCGGCGGCGAGCTGCTGGACGGTGGCGCCGGTCGGCATGCGCAGCCCGGTGGGGGAGGCCGCAGCCGCCGCAATGGTGTCCGCGGGGGCACCGCCCACGGAGAGCGAGATTCCTCCCACGCTGACGAGGCCAGGGCCGAGGGTGAGGTCGCCGCCGGCGACCACCGTGCCATTGCGCTGGTCGATCACGATGCGGGCCGGGCGGCGCAGCTCAACGGTCAGGTTGCGGATGCGCTCGAGCGCCATGGCCGGGCCGCCGGCGCTGTCGGGGATGGTCAGGGTGATCGCTCCCGGGTCCTCGACCTTGGCGGTTTCCTTGCCGACGACCGAGTCGATGGTGGCGGCGATGCGCGCGGCGGTCCCGATGTCCGGGGTCCGGAGGATGAGGCGCGTGGCGGACGCAAAGGCCGGGCGTGGCAGCTCGGCCTCGACCACGCCGCCGCCGACAATGCGGCCGCTGGCACCGGTCCACCCCACGCGTCGCCGGACGAGGTCGCCGTCCTCGATCAACAGGGCACCCTGGGCGGTGCCCATCGCCGCCCCACCGACCTCGGCGACCAGGGGGGTCATCCACAGCACGCCGTCGCGCAGCGAGCGCGCGTCGCCCACCGAGCTGACATGCACATCAAAGCGTCCGCCGGGGCGCAGCCACGGCGAGACCTCGGCGGTGACCAGGACCGCCGCCACGTTGCGCGTGCGGAGCAGCTCCGGCGGCACGATGATGTCAAAGCGCCGCAGCAGGTTCGCGACCGACTGCACCGTGTGCTGGGCGTTGCGCCCCGTATAGGCGATGTCCCCCGTCCCGGCGAGCCCGGTGACGAGGCCGTACCCCACCAGGCGCAGCGGGACGCCCTGGTCATCGACCACGAGGTCGCGGACCGGGACGCGCTGCGCCGCGGCGGTCGCGGGACCGAGGAGGCACCCCGCGATCACCAGCGTGCGGACGACGGTGAGGGGACGCGTCATGGCCAGAAGAGCCCGAGGAGCTTGCTGATGATCCCGTTCTTCGGCTTGCCCAGGCCCTTCGGGGCCGCGTAGCTGATCTGCGCGTCCGCGATGGCCTCGGAGCGCACGATGTCGCGGGCCCCCACGTCGATCGGGCGTACGAACCCGGAGATCGTCAGGGTGGTCTTGTTCTTGTCGACGTCGATGGTCTTGGTCCCGCGGACCTGCAGCAGTCCTTCAGGGGTCACGGCGATGATGCGCACCGCGAGCTCACCGACGTACCGCGTGTCGCGCGTGGCGTTGCCGCGCTGGCGCGAATCGCCGCCGTCACCGGTCTCGACCGAGGCGTCGATGGCGCCGAGTGGTGCCGCGGCGCCGGGCATCGCCGGCGGGGTCAGGCCGACGTCCATGCGACGCCGGCGCGAGGCGGTGTTCGCGGTCGACTTGTTGGCTTCGGCGAGCGCGTATTCATCGATCCACACCTGCAGGATGTCGCCCACGCCGAATGCCCGGCGATCGGAGGTCCAGTTCGTGACGCGTGCAACCTGGGCCTTGGTCGAGTCGGGGCGCGCCGTGCCCGGCTGTGCGCCCATGGCGCGCGCGGCACTGGCCATCAACAGGAGGGCGCCACCGAGGATCGCGAGCGGTCCCCAGGCGCGCCGGGGGCGGGGCGCCGGTGGCACGGCAGGGATGACGGTCACGCGGCGGGGCGTCGTCACGACATCGCAATGGTGGATCATGGGGTCCTCAGGGAGTCAATGAGCAGGACGTGGCCCGGTCCCTGGACACGGCCCTGCACCGTACGCTTGGGGCCAAGGCGCACCGCCACGGCGTCGTCCATCTCGGCATCACGGATCGCCACGCCGCGCGTGACGACCTCGATCTCACCGACGCGAATCGCGACGTCCACCGTGCTGCCCCGCGGGACGAGCGGCCGCCGGGCGATCGCGGGTGGCCGCAGCAGCTCCCCGGCGCGGATGGTGCGCCGCGTGACCCACCCGGAAATCGTGACGGGGAGGTCGGCCTGCAGGCCCCGGCTCGCAACGTGCGCGACCTTCAGGTCGCTCTCGCTGAGCACCGTTCCGCGCGGGAGGTGGCGCGCTGCGACCGGGGCAAGGAATGTCGGACAACCCTGGCAGGTGGCCGTGGAGTCACGGTCCTGCGCGGGCACGTCGGCGATGGGCGTGAGGACGACACCCATGACCGCGGCGAGGCGCCACGCGCCACGCAGGACGCGGGTCCTGGGCATGACGGCGGAGGGCGTGTGCGCGTGGCGTCGGCAGACGCGCATTACCGCACCATGTTGTTGGCCACCTGCATCATCTCCTCGGCGTTCTTGATGGCCTTGGAGTTGATCTCGTAGGCGCGCATGGAGGTGATCATGTCGACCATCTCCTGCACGATCTCCACGTTGCTGCCTTCCAGGTGTCCCTGCAGCACGCGGCCGAAGGCATCGTCCTGCGGAAAGCCGACGATGGGCGCGCCGGACGCCGGGGTCTCGCTGTACAGGTTTTCCCCGAGGGCGGTGAGGCCGGTGGGGTTCATGAAGCGCGCGAGCTCGATGCGGCCCACCTCGACGACCCGCGTCGTGTCGTTGCCCTGTTGCACCGAGACGGTGCCGTTGGACGAGATCGACAGCTCGGAGGCGTCGGTGGGCAGCTTGATGCCGGGGACCACGGCATATCCCGCCGAGGTCACCAGCGTGCCCGTGTCGGAGATGCTGAAGGATCCATCGCGCGTGTAGGCCACGGCCCCACTCGGCAGCTGGACCTGGAAGAAGCCCTGGCCCTCGATGGCCAGGTCGAGTTCGCGGTTGGTCTGTTCGACCGGACCCTGCGCATGCATGCGCTGCACGGCGTTGAGGCGCGTGCCGCGCCCGACCTGGATGGCCGGGCTCGTGTTGGCATCGGGGGTGCCGAGCACCGCGGGGTTCTGCACCGTCTGGTACAGGAGGTCCTCGAAGTGCGCGCGGCTCCGCTTGAACGCCGTCGTGTTGACGTTCGCGAGGTTGTTGGCAATGACCTCGGTCCGGAGCTGTTGGGCGGCCATGCCGGTGGCGGAGGCGCGAAGGGCGGGATTCATGCGGAGGGTCCGGGTCGCAGGTGAACGGTGGGAGGGGCGATCAGCCCAGCGGCTTGGCCAGGTCGTGCGTGATGGTCGAGCGGATGTCGTCGAGCACGGTGATCGCCTTCTGCGCAAAGGCGTAGTTGCGCTGGATGGAGATCATGTCGACCATCTCATTGATCGGGGCCACGTTGCTGGCTTCCAGCTGCCCCTGTCGGATGTCGCGGGCGTCCAGCGCCTGGACGGTGCGCGTCACGGGGGGCACCCACAGCACGCCGTCCTGGTGCGGCAGCGCGGTGTTTGGCGCCACCGTCTCGACGCGCAATCGATCGACCCACACGTCGTCGACCGCCACGCGGCCGGTGCGATCGATGGTGACGTCGGTCCCGCGCACCGGGATCGGGCCCTTCTCGCCGAGTGCCCGGTGGCCGTTGGCATCCGTGAGGAAGCCCTCGCGATCCACGCCCCAGGACCCGCCGCGGCTGTAGCGCTCGCCGTCGGGGGTGTTCACCACGAAGAAGGCCTGGCCACGCACCGCGAGGTCGAGCGGATTGCGCGTCGTCGTGAGGCTTCCCTCGCTCCAGTCCGTTTGCGCACCGATGGCAAGCTCCGACGTCCCCACCAACTGGGCAAAGGCGCGCTGCGACTTGAACCCGTCCGTGTTCGCGTTGGCCAGGTTGTGTGCCGCGACTTCCTGGCGTCGCTCCCAGTAGCGGAGCGCGCTGGCGGCGCTGGCGATTCCGTCGGTCGGCATCGGGCTTACTCCGGGTACGGGGTGGGGGGTGACGCGCTGACGTCAAGCACAAAGGGCAACCGGTGTGCCGGTCGCCCTGGAATTCGTGTAGTCGTGTAATCGATTGTCAGGCAACGACTTGCGGGCCATGGGAGGCGCTCGCCTTTCGCGCCCTCCACCGGGACAGGAAGGAACTTCCTGCCGAAGTGGGCGGCATTTGCCGGGCTTCCTGCGTCCGGCCATTCAATAGAAGGGACAGGCCGTCGCGCGAGAGGCCGGTGCGACGGGCGATGTCGATCGGTGTGAGCCCCTCGGCGGCGAGGGAGCGCGCCGCGGCGGAGCGGGCCGCGCGCGCGGTGGGGGTGGCCGGCACGTCGGAGGATGGCCAGCTGATCACGAGGAGCAGGCCGACCACGGCCACGGCGAGGACGCCGGTCGCCGTGAGGGTCAGTGGGTCGCTCGTGATGAGGTCGAGGAGGTGCGAGAGGGTGCGCATGGGGCGTCAGGCGGGGGTGCGGAATGAGGCGAGCTGGGATCGCAGCCGACCCAGGGCCTTGGTGCGGATCTGCGACACGCGGGACTCGGTGAGGCTGAGGACGTCCGCGATCTCGTGCAGCTTGAGTTCCTCGAAGTAGTACAGGGTCAGGACAATGCGCTCCTGGTCCTTGAGCTGCCGCAGCGCGCCCTTGAGGATCTCGCGCTCCTGTTCCCGGTTGAGGTCTTCCTCGGCCGACAGGTCGGGGTCCACGCTCAGGAATTCCGGAGGGACGCCGGGGCCATCGTGATCGGTGCTCGAATGGTCGAGCGAGACATGCACGGCGCTCTCGGCATCGGTTTGCCAGCGCCAGAGCGTCCCGCGGTCGATGCCCAGGTGTTCGGCGACCTCGTCGTCGGTCGGTTGCCGGCCAAAGATGCGCGTCAGTGTTTCCCTCGTTTGGGAGATGTCGCGCGTCTTGCGCCGGATCGATCGCGGCACGTGGTCCTGCCGGCGCAGCTCATCGAGGATGGCCCCACGGATCCGCGGCACCGCGAAGGTGGAGAAGGCCAGGCCGCGCGACGGGTCGAAGGCGCCCAGCGCACTCATGAGCCCCAGCGTGCCGCAGGAGACCAACTCATCAAAGTCGGCGGGGGCGGCGAGGGCGCGCGAGAGCTGCCGCGCCACGTGGTGCACGAGGTTCAGGTTCTCTCGGAGCAGCTGGTCCCGGGCCGCGAGATCACCGGCGGCGAAGGCGTGCCAGAGGGCGTCGGAGGACATGGGCTCAACCCTGTCGGAGGAGGCGGAGGAACGGAGGGGCGCCGGTGTCGGCGAGGAGCTGTTCTCCCAGCGTCCGTACAACCTGGAACGCAGGGGAGCCGTGGGCGGCCTCGTCGGCCCCGAGGGTCGCGACGGTACGCGCGAAGGCGGGGTCATCGGGTATCGAGCCTCCAAAGGGGACGGTCCGGGCGAGAAAGCGCACGCTCGCCGCATTGAGGTATTCGTGGAGCCGCGAGGCGTCGGTGTCGCTCACGCGGTTCGCGATCACGTCCACGCGCAGCTCCGGCGCCTGTTCATGCAGGAGCTTGAGGACGGCGTAGGTCGCGGTGAGGGAGATCCGGTCATGGGTCGTCACGGTCAGGGCGCGGGTGGCGCCAAACCGGACGGCACTGCGCAACGAGGCCGCGCTCGCGCCGGCGTCGATGAGCACCAGGTCGTAGGCGCCGACCGATGCGGCGAGGCGCCGGAGCATCAACTGGTGCTCGGTGTCGCTGAGTTGGTCGGGGACCCGCGCCGCATTGATGAGCGAGAGCGACGGGGTGACCGCGACCGCGAGGGCTTCGGCCGGGAGGCCGGCCTTCACGTCGGCCAGGGTGTACCCCGGCCGGACGTCGAGCAGGGCGGCGAGCCCGCCGAAGTGCGGGGCGAGGTCGACGAGTAGCACGCGGGACCCGGCCGCAGCTGCGGTGCAGGCCAGGAGGGCGGTCACCGTGGAAGTGCCAACACCGCCCTTGCCGGCGCCGACGGCCACCCGTGGTGCGCGCGGGCCGGCGGCTCCGCCTGGGCGGAGTCGCGGGT
Organism: Gemmatimonadota bacterium; assembly: GCA_016794835.1. GTDB lineage: Bacteria > Gemmatimonadota > Gemmatimonadetes > Gemmatimonadales > Gemmatimonadaceae > RBC101. The sequence continues at coordinate 6,492 of JAEUJL010000644.1, forward strand.
CCTGGCCCACGGGAGCGACCGGCAGGCTCACGCGGCGGCACTCCGTGACGCGACCGTCGGCAAGCCGAGGGCGCCGAGGATGGCCGCCTTGGCCGGGTGCAGGTCGTTAGGCACGGCCTGGCCGGTGGTGACCCACCGCATCGGCCAGGTGAGCCGGGCGGCGAGGTCGGCGACGGCGCGGTCGTCGTGGAGCTCGTCGAGCTTGGTGAGGCAGGCGTGCGTGATCCGGCAGTCGGCCAGCGACGAGACCAGGGACGGGAGCAGGTCCGGGCGCATCGAGGCCGGGACCACGAGGTGGACCTCGTCGGGGGCCGCGGCGCGGAACATGGCCTGCCACTGCTGGTTGGCGTCCTTGGAGCGCGGGCTGCGCCCCGGCGTGTCGACGATCACGACATCGCAGGCGTCCAGCCGCTGCAGGGCCCCGGGCATTTCGCGCGCGTCGTACACGACCTCGAGTGGCAGGTCGGTGACCTCGGCGTACTGGGCCATCTGCTCGAGCGCGCCCACCCGGAACGTGTCCAGGGTGATGAGCCCGACCTTGCGGCTGCCAAACGCACGCGGGTGCAGCGCGAGCTTGGCGGCCGTGGTGGTCTTGCCCGCGCCCGTGGGCCCGACGAGGCCGATGACCAGCGGGCCGCTGCGACCGCGTCCGCCGGTTGCCCGTGGGTAGGCAAACGGGGCGGGATCGAGGCGCTGGCGCAACGCCTGGATCTCGGCGGCGGGGGCGGCGACGAGTTCCACACGGGTGCGTCGTCCATCGCGCTGGATGGCCGTGCGCAGGACCAGCACGTCCTCGCCGAGGGCGCGCCGGGCCTCGTCAAAGACGAGGCGAAGGTCGGATCCGGTGAAGGTCTCAAGCATAGGGCAACTCCCAGGTGGCGACCGAGTTCAGCTTGACGGCCGGGGGCAGCTCGGCGAGCGAGATGACGGGCAGGGCATTGAGCACCGGTTCGACCAGGCGTCGAATGCCGGTGCGGAGGGACGGCGGCGTGATGAGCGGCAGGAGGCGACCCTCGATGGCGTGGGTCGTCGCGAGCAGGTTGAGGTCGCGCAGGAGCGCGGCGAGCGAGTCCGGGGTGAGCGGCGTGGCGCTGGCGTTGGCATTGCGCGGCGAGAAGAGGCCCAGGAGGGCGCTCTCCAGCCGGGGGCCGAGAGCAATGCCGCGCACCGCGCCGGATTCGTCGGCGTAGAGGCGCGCGATGACGTTGGACATGGAGCGCCGCACCATCTCGGTGAGGACCTCCGCATCCTTGGTCTGCTCGACCCCGTCGCCGATCGCCTCGAGGATCGTGACCAGGTCGCGAATGGGGAGCCGCTCCTTGAGCAGCCGCTGCAGGACGCGATGTAGCAAGCCCAGGGAGACCTTGGCCGGGACGAGGTCCTCGACCAGCGCCGGGTGGGTCTGCTTGAGCATCTCGACCATCTGCTGCACGTCCTGGCGACCCAGCAGTTCCGCCGCGTTGGCCTTGAGCGCCTCCATGAGGTGCGTGGCCATCACGGTCGTGGGGTCGACCACCACGTAGCCTAACGATTCCGCCTCCACGTTCCGGGAGCCGGCGATCCAGCGGGCGGTGAGGCCGAACGCCGGGTCGATCGTCTCGATCCCCTCGATCGGGTGGCTGACCGACCCGGTGTCCAGGGCCAGGTGGAAGCGCGGCATGACCTCGGCGCGGGCGATCTCCACGCCGCGCAGCTTGATCACGTACTCGTTGGCGGGGAGGCTGATGTTGTCGCGCACGCGGATCGAGGGGATCAGGATCCCCACTTCGAGCGCGGCCTGCTTGCGCAGCAGCTGGATGCGCTCCAGCAGCGTCCCGCCCTGCCGTTCGTCGACCATCGGGATCAGCGCGTATCCCACCTCGAGCTCGATGGGATCCACCTGGAGGAACTCGCGGACCGGGTCGTTGACCGGTGGGGGCTCCGGGCGGGGTGCGGCCAGCGCCGCGGTGTCGGCGGCCCGCTGCTCGGCGGCCGTGGTCGCCCCGCGGGCGAGGAACGCCATCAGGCCGCCTAACGCCAGGAACGGCGTCATCGGCAGCCCGGGAATCAGCGCGAACGACATGAGCACGGCGGTGGCCACCCACATCGCACTCGGGTGCCGCGCCAGCTGGCCGGCCAGCTGCATCCCCATGCGCGTCTGGCCAGACGCCCGGGTGACCATGATACCCGCGGCGGTGGAGACGATCAGCGCCGGGATCTGCGCGACCAGCCCTTCGCCGACCGTCAGCACGGTGTACTGCGAGGCGGCCCGCGCGAGCGGCATGTTCTTCTGCACCACCGCGATGAAGATCCCGCCGATGATGTTGATGCCCGTGATCAGCAGCGCCGCGATCGCGTCGCCCTTCACGAACTTCGAGGCGCCGTCCATCGCGCCGTAGAAGTCGGCCTGGCGCGTGATCTCCTCGCGACGGCGGCGGGCCTCGTTCTCGTCGATGAGGCCGGCCGACAAGTCGGCGTCGATCGCCATCTGCCGGCCCGGCATCGCGTCGAGGGTGAAGCGCGCCGCCACCTCGGCCACGCGACCGGCACCCTTGGTGATCACGATGAAGTTGATCCCGATGAGGATCAGGAACAGCACGAGCCCCACCGCGTAGTTCCCGCCGATCACGAAGCTCCCGAACGCCTGGATCACCTCGCCCGCATGTCCCTCTCCCAGGATCAACCGGGTGCTCGCCACGTTCAGGGCAAGGCGGAACAGGGTGAGGAGGAGCAGCAGTGCCGGGAACGAGGAGAACTCGAGCGCGTCCACCGTCTGCATCGCCGTGAGCAGCACGACGAGCGAGAGGCCGATGCTGGTCGCGAGGAACAGGTCGAGCAGGAACGCGGGCAGCGGGACGATCAGCAGGGCGATGACAAACACCACCGCGATCGCGAGCCCGACCTCCGCGTTGCGGCGGGCCGGGTCGAGCGCCGGGAGGGGCTGGACGGCCGTACTCATGCGACGCGCGGCGTGAGGGGCTGACCGCGCACCAGGCGGCGGCGGATCACGAACGCGAGGATCTCGGCGACGGCGGCGTACAGCTCGGCCGGGATCATCTGCCCGAGGCGCGCGCTCGCCAGCAGGGCGCGCGCGAGCGGCTTGTTCTCGATGCAGGGCACGCCATGTTCGCGGGCGACCTGCTTGATGCGCTCGGCCACCTTGCGCTGCCCGATGGCCAGCACGACCGGGGCCGGCGCCGTGAGGGGGTCGTAGCGCAGCGCGATGGCGATGTGCGTCGGGTTGGTGATGACGACGTCGGCCTTGGGGACGTCGCGGATCATCTGCCGACGCGCCAGGGCCCGGGCGAACGACCGCATCCGCTGCTTCATGAGCGGGTCGCCCTCGGACTGCTTCATCTCCTCGCGGATGTCGTCGCGGCTCATCTTGAGCTGCTGCTCATGCTGCCACAGCTGCCAGCCGTAGTCGAAGGCGGCGAGGGCCAGGTAGCACAGCCCGGCCGTCATCAGCAGCTTGACGGTGTAGAGATGGGTGGTGGCGACAAAGCCGAACGGCCCCTGTTGCGCGAGGGCCATGAGATCCGGCCAGGCGCCCCCAATGGCGCGATACACGGCCAGCGAGACGAGGGCCAGCTTGACCAGCGACTTGATGAGCTCGCCGATGGCCTGGGTCCCAACGACGCGTTGCAGGTTGCGCCCCGGGCTGAGGCGCGAGAAGTCCGGCGCGAGCGGCTTGAAGGTCAGGATGCCGCGCGCCTGCGGGGCGGCGATGGCGAGTCCGGCCAGGAGCAGCGCACCACCCCAGATCCCGATGATGGCGACCGAGCGCATCCCGGTGCGACGCAGCAGGCCGGTGGCGCTCTCCGCCCCCATCGGCCCGCCGGCGAGGGCCGTCAGCCCATCGGCGAACAGCGCCATCAGTTGCTGCCCCAGGGGGGCGGCCGCGTTCAACAACATCGCGCTCCCGAGCAGCACGAACGAGGTCGTGAGCTCGGGACTGCGCGGGACGCGGCCTTCCTCCCGGGCGTCCGCGCGGCGTTTGGGTGTGGGGGCCTCGGTCTTTTCCTGGTCGCGCAGTGCCATCAGCGAGGCCCTCCGGCGATGACAGGGAGGACCCGCGACAGCATGGCGTCGTACGTCCCCTCCCAGCCGAGGAACCACGACGCGAAGATCGGGACAAGCGCGAGGAGCGCGGCGAGCCCGGCGATGATCTGGATCGGGAAGGCCAGCGACAGGATGTTGAGCTGCGGGGCCGCGCGGCCGAGCACGGCGAGGGCCACGGTGATCAGCAGGACCACCGCGATCACCGGGGCGGCAAAGCGCAGGCCGAGGACGAACAGCTGCCCACCGAGCGTGACGAGGCGCCAGAGCCCCTCGCGCAACTGCCCGGCTGTGCCCACAGGAATCAGCTCGGCGCTCGAACGGAGCGCATCGAGCATCACGAGGTGGGCGTTGAGCGTCAGCAGCAGGGTGACGGCAAACAGTTGCAGGAACTGGCCGGTCGCCGTGCTCTGCTGCATGGACAGCGGGTCGACGAGGGCGCTGCCCTGCAGGCCAATCTGGATGCCGAGGAGTTCACCCGCGGCCTCCGCCGCCCCAACGAGCAGGGCGGCACCGATCCCGATCGTGAAGCCCACCAGCGCCTCGCCGAGCACGGCAGGCACGGTGGCCGATGCCACGGGGGTGCGCGCGGCAACCGGGACCATCAGGATCGTGAGGGCGACGATGAGCCCGGCGCGGACCATCGCCGGCACGGGGCGACCGGAGAAGAGGGGCGCGACCAGGACGAGCCCGCTCACGCGGGCCCCAAAGAGGAACAGCGCCGCGGCCGCGCCGGGGGTAAAGGGATCGAACGCCGGGTTCATCCGACCATCCCCGGCATCGCGCGGAACAACCGGGCGGTGTATTCCACCAGCAGCTGGAGCATCCAGGGGAGCGCGACCAGGAAGGTCGCCCCAACGCCCACCAGCTTCGGGACGAACGACAGCGTCTGTTCCTGGATCTGCGTGACGGTCTGGAAGACGCTGACCAGGAGCCCGATGGTCAGGGCGACGAGCAGCAGCGGGGCGGCCAGCAGGGCCGTGACCAGGATGGCGTCGCGCGCCAGGTCGGTGACGAGGGCGTACGTCATTTGAAGCCTTGCACGAGGCCCTGCACGAGCAACGTCCACCCGTCCACGAGGACAAAGAGGAGCAGCTTGAAGGGCAGGGCGATCATCGCCGGCGGGAGCATGAACATGCCCATCGACATCAGGACGGACGACACGACGATGTCGATCACGATGAACGGCAGGAACAAGACAAAGCCCAGCTGGAAGGCCGTGCGGAGTTCGCTGGTCACGAAGGCGGCCATCAGCACCACCGTCCCGACGTCCTCGGGGGTCGCGGGGGTGGCGCCGGCCATCTCGGTGAAGGTGGCGAGGTCGCGTTCACGGACCTGGCGCAGCATGAAGCCCCGCAGCGGCACCACGGCGGCGCGCATCATCGCCCCCTGTTCCATGCGGTCCTCGAGCCAGGGGGTGATCGCCGTGTCATTGACCTCCTGCATCGTGGGGGCCATGACGAAGCCCGTCAGGATGAGGGCCAGTGCGGCCATCAGCTGCCCGGGCGGGGCGTTCTGGGTGCCTAACGCCTGCTTGACGAAGTTCAGCACGATCAGGATCCGCGTGAAGCTCGTCATCATCAGGATCAGCGACGGCAGCAGCGTGAGCAGGCCGAGCATGATCACGATGCCCACGGAGCCGCTGAGCCGCAGCCCGCCGGCCTCGCCGCCGCGCGCGACGTTCAGGTCGAGCTGGGGCATCGCGCCCTGCAGCGCGCGGTCGAGCGCGCTGGCGTCCGGCGCCACCACCTGCGCCGGCGTCGCGACCGGGCCGGGGCGTGGCACGGCGTTCGGCGCGGTGGCGCGCGGGGTCGCCGCCGGTGCCTGACGAGTGGCCGGCGCCGCGGGCGGTTGCGCGGCCTGGGCCATCCCCACAGCGGGGAGGGACACGGCCAGGGCGAAGGCGATCGGGATGCCGGAGCTGCGCAGGCGTGCCAGCAGCGACGGCGCAAAGGCCGGCGCTGCCGCGCCCGTCGTGACCTCCGACGTGGCAGGCTGCGGCGGGGTCTCGATCTCCATGATGTGCCGCACACCGCCCTCACCCACCGACACCGCGACCAGCTGTTCGCCGATGCGCACGATGGCGATGCCCTGGCGCGGTCCCAGCGGCAGCCGGTGCACCACCTCCAGGGGCACGGCGCCCGGGCGGGACGGCGCCGAGAGCGCCACACGCCGGAGGAAGCGCAACGTCACCGCCACCAGCGCGAGGACGACGGCCAGCGTCAGGCAGACACCGACAAACGAGCCGAAGGTCACGCCGCAGCCTCGGTGGCGCCCTTCTTGGCGATGATGCGCGTGAGTCGCACGCCGAAGTGCTCACCGAGCACCACGACCTCGCCCTCGGCAAAGCGGCGATCGCCGACATAGACGTCGATCGGCTCGCCGGCGAGACGCTCCAGCTGGATCACCGACCCGCGTCCCAGGCGCAGGACTTCCTGCACGGTCATGGACGTCCGGCCGAGTTCGATCGAGACCGGGAGGGTGAGGTCGAGGAGCATGCCGAGCGGGACTTCGCCGCCGTTGGCGATGACCTGTTGCAGCTCCTCGAAGGCCGCCTCCATCGGATCCTGGGTCTGGCTCATGAGATCGGGCTCAATTGGTGAGGCGTGTAAGGGGAATGGCGTCGGGTTCCGGCGGGTCGAGCAGGCCGTCGGTCAGTCGCACCGCGAGGGAGCCCCCGAGGCGACCCGGCGTGGCGAGGAACCGCCGTTGGCTGCCGACGAACACCTCGAGCGGTGCGCTGGCCAGGAGCGGGGTCGTCAGCACCTTGCCCGGGGCGAGCGACATCAGTTCGCGCATCGGCAGCTGGAACGCGGGCAGGCGCGCGGCGATCGGCGTGCGCACGGAGCGCACCGACCCCTCGGTCAGGTCCCGGTTGGCCGAGCGCTCCTCGGTCGTGCCTGACGAGTCCGGACGCCCCTCGACGCCACCCGCGAAGAACTTCTCGAGGACCGCGAAGGGGAGGCAGATCAACAGCAGGCTGCGCGTCTCGGCGGCCGTGACCTCGATGTTGGCCACCAGGACCGGGTCTTCGCGATTGGCCACCCGGATGATCTCGGGGATCGACTCGAAGCCGACGAGCGTGGCGTCCAGCTCCACGTAGTCCTGCCACACCTCGTGGATGACGGCGATGACCTTGTCGGCCACCATGCGCACCGCCATGCGCTCGATCGGCGTCAGGGAGCGGCTGGGAATCGCCGGCGTGCTCCCGCCGCCGAACAGGCGATCGACGAGGAAGAAGGCGAACTCGTGCCCGAAGTCGATGACCCCGTGCTGGCCGCCGCTCTGCTGGACCTCGAACGTGTAGGACGCGCAGGGCGTGGGGAGCGACAGCGTGAACTCGCCAAACGAGAAATGCTCCACGCTCTGCAGCTGGAGCTGCACCCCACCGCGGACGCGGCCGAGCAACCAGCTCTCCAGCGACTTGGCGAAGCGCTCGTAGATGGCCTCCAGCGACCGCAGCTTCTCCTTGGAGATGCGGTTGGGGCGGCGAAAGTCGTAGACCTGGGTCTCGGTCTGGACCGGGCGTGCCTGGGCCGCCGGCTTCGCGGCCTTCGAGATCGCGCCGCCCAGGAGGGCGTCGATCTCGTTCTGTGAGAGGGACTCCGAGGCCACCGGCGCCTACTGGATGACAAACTGTGGGAAGAAAATCCGGGTGATCGCCTTCTTGCGGCTGGCCTTGGGCAGCAGCATCGCGAGCGAATCCCCGATCTCCTTGCGAATGAGCTCGCGCGTCGGCATGTCCGTCAGTTGCTCCACGGACTTGGCGCCCATCACGCGCAGCACCAGGTCGCGCACCTCGGCGTCGCGCGCCTTGAATGCCTCGACCATCGCCGCGTCCTTGAACTCGATCGCGGTCGAGAGCATCAGGAACCTGGTCCCGCCGGACCCCGCGGGGTTCATCACGAGGTTGTCGATCAGGTGGAGGTTCCCGCCGGCCGGCGCTTCGCCCTCCTTGTGCTCCCCACCGCCACCCTCCTCCCCTTCGTGGGCGCCTTCCTCGCCTTCCTCGGCTTCGCCGTGGTCCCCGCCTTCCTCGCCTTCCTCGCCCTCCTCCGCGCCGTTGACCATCTTGGCCTGGGCCTTCACGCGGGCCAGCATCTCCTCGGTCACCGCGTACCCCGAGCTTTGTGCGACGACCGGTCCTACCGTGAACAGGCCGATCGCGAACCCGCCGCCGAGTCCGCCGACCAGGGCAGCGATGAGCACGAGGCCGGCCTTGCTCTTTTTCGCTGGAGGCGGCGGCGCATCGGCTGCGCCCTCGGCTGGGGGGGTGGCGTCGTCAGACATGGCAACGGGGTGGAGGTGGTCTCCCCCCGATAAAGGCATTCCGCAGGCCAGTACGACCGTGGGCGGCGACGGAGCCTGATGGAGCGTCCAAGTGACGGCGCGGCAATGACTTGCGGTGAACCCCCGCGCCCATCGGGAGGCCACCGGCACCCGGTGGAATCGCGCCTCCGCGGAAGGTTGTGCCGGTGGGCGAGCGGCGCACTTTGCCGCGTGGCCCGAACGCGAACGGCCGACCCCCCAGGGTCGGCCGCTCCCGTTCTCACCTCAGCTACGGCTAGCGCTTGAGGTTGACCAGCTCCTGCAGCATCTCGTCCGAGCTCGTGATCACGCGGCTGTTCGCCTGGAAGCCGCGTTGGGTCACGATCATGCTGGTGAATTCCTGGGCGAGGTCCACGTTCGACATTTCGAGCGCGCCACTCGTCAGGGTGGATTGGATCCCCTCGAGTGCGTAGCCGAGCACGGCGCCGCCGGAGTTGCCGGACACCGCGTACATGTTGTCGCCGACGCGCAGGAGGCCGCCGGGGTTGTTGAAGTCGGCGAGGACGATCTGGCCCAGCACGACATTGGTCCCGTTCGTGAACGCGCCGGTGATCAAGCCGGTGCGGTCGATCGAGAAGTTCTCGAGCTGGCCGGCCGCGTAGCCGTTCTGGTCCTTGAGCACGGCCGTCGAGGTGCCGGCAAACGACGTGATGCCGTTCACCGTGTTGCCGCCGAGGTCGAGCGTGACCGAGACCAGGTTCGCGCCGGCCGGCTGGAAGGTGATGACCGGCGGGTCCGTCGGCGCCACGGTCTGCAGCACGCCCTGCGCGTCGAACTGCAGGGTCTGCGGGGTCGAGTTGGGCGGCGTGAAGCCGGCGGGGAGGTTCGTGCCGTCCACCTGCCACGACCACGTGTCCGCGGCCGTCTTCCAGAACTGGAGCTTCAGGTCGTGCTGGTTCCCGAGCGAATCGAAGATCGTGATCGACGTCTCCGTCCACGAGGTCTTGTTGAGCGGATCAGCCCGGCCCGTCGCGTCGAAGGTCCCCGTGAAGACCGGGGCGGACGCGTTCAGGTTGCCGGCGAGGGCGACGAGGTCCGTGGCCTTCGCTGCCGTCTTCTGGCCGACCGGCAGGACGATGTCCCGGATGCCGTCCAGGAAGACGCCGTTGTCCGCCATGCGCCCCTGCACCACGAAGCCGTTCGTCGGCGACACGAGGTTGCCCTGGGCATCCAACTGGAAGTTGCCGGAGCGGGTGTAGAAGTTCTGCGTGCCCTTCTTCACCACGAACATCGCATCCCCCTGGATGGCGAGGTCGGTGGCCAGGCCGGTGGTTTCCAGGTTGCCCTGCTGGTACATCATGTCGACCGAGCCGATCTGCATGCCCAGCCCGATCTGGATCGGGTTCGTTCCACCCAGGTCACCGGGCGGGCGTGAGGCGCCCTGCAGCAGCTGGGCAAAGCCTTCCTTGAAGGTCACGCGGCCAGCCTTGAAGGCCACGGTGTTCACGTTCGAGATGTTGTTGCCAATCACGTCCATGCGCACCTGGTGGTTGCGCAAGCCGGACACGCCGGCAAACAGCGATCGCATCATGGGAGTGGATTCCTCGGAGGGTGGAGATCAGGCCAGGATCCGGATGATCGATCGGACGTCGATCATGAGGGACCCTGCGGTCAGTCGGGGGGCGCCATCGGGGCCCCAGGACATGCCGTCGACGACGGCGATGGTGTACGTCTGCTGCGGCACGTCCTTGCCGCTCGCGTCAGCGACCGTGATGCGGTAGCTCCAGGGTCCCTCCGTGGACACCGTGGAGGCGGCCGAGCCCACTGCGAACTCCTGCCGTCCCGCCGTCACATACCCTAACGTCCGTGAACCGACTTCCTTGCCGGACCGATCGAGCAGCGTCAGCTTCGCGATGCCGCTCGTCGCAATGTCAGCCGTGACGGTGGCGTCGAAGGCGCCGGCGGCGTCCTTCGTGAGCACCACCTGGTCCCCGGTTGCCATGACGGTCTTGCCGATCGTACCCAGGGCGACGTTGCTGTTCATCGCCGCGAGCAGGGAGCTGTACTGCCCCTGTTGCGCCTCCAGTTGTTCGTTGATGTTGAGGAGCTGCTCGAGCCCCGAGAACTGCGCCAGGTCGGCCGCCATGTCCTTCCCGTCCATGGGATCCAGCGGGTCCTGGTACTTCAGCTGCGTGGTCAACAGCTTGAGGAACTCATTCTTGCCCAGCCGGCCGCCCGGTCCCACGGGGGCCCCGTTGCGCGTGGGGGTGGCCAGCAGGCTGTCGGTCAATGGCGCGGTCATCGTCGGTCTCCCTGGTCACGTCGCTGGCGCGACGCGGGCTGGTCGTGGTCCCGCTGTGAATGGTTGGGCTCCCGTGAGGAGCGGGGGTCGCGTGGCGACGCGCCGGTCCCGTTCCCGCCTGACGGCGTCGCTGCCGCCCGCACGCTGTCCCGCTCGGCGCCCGCGGCACTCGCCAGGGCCTGGCCGCTCTCACTGGCCGTCCGCACGACGAGGCGCTCGCCCTCGAGTCCCGCGCGCTCCAGTGCCTGGTGCAGCTCACGGGTGTGCGCGCGCAGGTGGTCCGCCGCGTTGGCATCCGACACGTCGAGGGTCGCCCCCACCGTGCGGCCGCGCAGGTCCACGCGAATCCGGTCCTCGCCGCCTTCCGGGTGGTCCAGGCGGAGCATCACCGAGGAGACCGGGCGCTCGCCCGATTCATCCTGCAGGCGCAACGCCCGCGCGATCCGCTCCGCGGCATCCGTGCGCTCGATGGCCTGCGTGCTCTCCGCGCGGTCGGGACGCAACAGCCCCTCACGTTCGGGAGCGAGGGCGCCCCAGGCGTCGCCGTCCGGGGTGAACGCGGGCAACAGGTCCGCGAAGATCTCCTCCGACGGCTCCGTCCGCTGGCGGGACTCCTGGTCCAGCCGCGCGGACTCCCCCGCGGCCGGCGGACTCCAAACGCGCGCAGCCGCTGCCTGCTCGGCGCTCGCGATCACCTCGCGGGGCGACGGGATCGGGGCGAGCGATGCCTCGCGACCGATCCGCTCGACCGGCAGGAGCGCCTCCGGTGCCTGGCGCGCCGGGCGGGAGGCGGCCCGCACGCTGCGCGGACCCTCGCCCGGGACGGCACCGGGGGTCGCGACGACCGCGACCTGTGCCGGGGTCGCCACCTGTGCCACCGTCGCCACGGTCGCCACCTGCGCGACGGCTGGCGCCAACGGCCGGCCGTCGGGAGTGCCAACCGGGCCACGACGATCAACGTTAGGCAGGCCGCGACCGGGGAGGCCGGGGGCCCCGGCGTCGGTCGCCGGGAGGATGCGGACCCGGCCCTCGTCAGGCACCCCTGGGCGCGCGATGGGCCACGGCCGTTCCTCGCGCGCGGGGGCCGGGAGGATCTGCATCATGCCGTCCGGGGCGCTCCCCCGGAGCGGACGCGTCGGGAGGATCGAGACCTCGCCCGGGTCGGCCGGGAGGATCTGCATCAGTTCGTCGGCCGGGCGTGTCCGCGGCGTGCGCACGGGCAGGATCGACACGAGGTCCGCGTCGACGGGGAGCATGTGCATCATCCCATCAGGTTCCGTCGCCGCACGCGGGCGGGCCGGGAGGATGCTGACCTCTCCGTTGTCGACCGGCTGGATGGACATGCGTCCGTCCGTCGGACGCGGTTGCGCCCGCTCGAAGAGACGCCCGGCGGGGTCGTCCGTCGGTGTGCCGTCGGGGGATGGCAGTGGGCGCGGGGTGGCTCCGGCCTGTGGGGCGAGCGCCGGGCGTGCGGCACCCGACAGCGGCAGCTCAATATGGCCAGGGTCGCGCGCGCCCAGCGTGCGCAGCCCTTCCTCGCGTGCGATGATGGCCAGGCGCTCGAAGGCGGCGCGGTCCGTCCAGCCCCCGTCGATGGCGACATCCGCGGCGAGACCGTGGGTGTGGCGCGACGCCCGCGTCCAGGTCACGATGGGCCCCGGGGTCGACCGGCCCTGCGCGTACAGGGCATCCTGTCGCTCCTGCGTCCGGCCCGTCTCGATCACCTCGACGGTGTAGCCGTATTCCTGCTCCATCCGCGTGATGACCCGCTCGAGTCGACCGCGGAATTCCGGCACCAGGACGTCGCGCGAGTCGTTGCGCGCGCCTAACGCTGAGGCGACCGGGGTGATGGGGCCGAGGGTCGGCACGGCCACTGGCGTGATGACGATGGCCGGGGCCCAGCTCTCGCGCTCCACGTCCGTGCCGGTGCCTCCCTCACTGCGGTGGGCGCGTCGCCCGGCGACGACGCCAGGTTCCGCGGACTCTCGTTCGGTGGTTGGCTCGCCGGGGAGACCCGCGGCGCCATCGGTGGGCACTTCGTCGGCCACCACCGCCAGGGCGCGCCCGGCGATCTCCTCGGCCTCCGGCGACGTGGGGTCGAGCGCGTCCGGTCGGCCCTCGGTGCGGCGGCGGGCGTCCATGCGCCCGGGTTCTCCCGAGGCGGACGTGCGCAGGCGCACGCGCGGGGGCGCCGGCTCGCCTAACGCGACGGCGAGGGCATCGCGGAACGCCCCCGCGTCCGTGCTGGTCGGTGGCGCGCCGGCCGGTGCCTGGGGCGTGGCGAGCGCGAATGGGGTGGGCGTTGCGGGGATGGGCAGGGTCATTCGTGGCCTCCCTTGAGCGCCAGCTTGCTGATGGCCGCGGCGCGCGCGGCCGGCAGGAACTGCAGGATCCCGGCGGCCTGCTTGTCGCTCAGCGCCCGGAGGATGTCATGGACTTCGGCATCGCTGAGCTGCTCGAGGACCCGCGCCGCGTCCTTTGCGGGCATGGCCCCAAAGATCTTGCCCATTTTGTCGGAGCCGGGCGCTGGCGCGGACACGCGGGGCGTGGGCAGCGGCGGGGTCGGCTTGCCACGCGGGGTGGTGCCCCCGTTCGATTCCACCGTCGCCACCGCGCGCTGCCGGCCTGGCGGCGGGGTCGGCGCGTGGTCCTTGGCTGCCGGTGCGTGGTCCTTGGCTGCAGGGGCGTGTTTGTCCTCCGCCTTGGAGGGCGCGGCCGGCGGGGTCGCCGGGCCGTGCTCGCCCGCGGCCGCGACCACCGGCGGCGCATGCGCCGTGTCCGGCGTGGCGTGGCTGGAGTCCGTCGCGGCGCCATGCGTGCTGTCGGCGCCGCCGGCCGGGCGCATCCCATGCTCGATGGAGTCGGCGACCACCTTGGCGCGCTTCGCGTCGTACGCGGCGAACGCCTTCTTGGCCTTCATCACGGCCATGGCGGCCCCGCCGCCGGCGCCGAGCAGCAGGCCAAGGATGGCAAACAGGACGAGCTTCATGGGGGTCCCCCGGTCGGGTTATCGTTAGGTGTCCGTCGCGCAAAGCGGCCCAGCGCCACGGCGTCCATCTGGTCCCGCTCCTTCTGCTGTTCCACGGCGCGGTGTTCGTCCTCGCGCCGGTCGCGCAGGCGGTCCAGCACGCGGCGGTCGCGCACGGCATCGTTCAGCACGGCGCCCTGCGTGGTGACCACGGCCTCGGCGGCCGAGACCGCGTCGGTGGCCGTGGCCACCCGCTCCGCCATCTGCGAGACGGTGTAGCCCAGGCTCACCAGCTCCCCCACGGACAACGCGTCGTGCGCGCGGGCCGCGAGGCTCGCGGTGCTTTCAGCCTGCAGGTCGCGCAGGGCGTCGCGCTGCTCGGTCGCGCGCAGCGCCTCGCCTTGCGCCGCCGCGAGCTGCCGCGCGAGTTCCTGCTCACGCTTGGCCCGGAGGTCCAGCAATCGTTGCAAGGGGAACTTGAACATCAGGCGGCCGTGGCGGGACGTGGGTACATGTTCAGCAGGGCATGCCGTGTCTCGGCAAAGCCCGAGACCTCGTCGGGGCGCTGCTGGAGGAAGGCCAGCGCGCGTTCGCGGCCACGGATCGCGGCATCCACCATCGGGTCGCTGCCCTTCTGGTAGGCGCCCACGAGAATCAGGTCTTCCTTCTCCCGGTAGGCCGCCTCCTGCCGCAACAGCTGGGAGGCCGCCTGCCGCTGGACCTCATCGATGACCTGGTCGCGGACGCGACTCTTGCTCTCCAGCACATCGATGGCCGGGAAGTGCCCGGCGCTCGCGAGCCGGCGCGTCAGCACGAGGTGACCGTCGAGGATCGATCGCGCGGCGTCGGCGACCGGTTCATTGAAGTCATCACCATCGACCAGCACCGTATAGATGCCGGTGATCCCGCCATGGGCGGCGTTCCCCGCCCGTTCCAGGAGTCGCGGCAGGTGGGCGAACACGGAGGGCGGGTATCCCTTCGTCGTGGGCGGCTCACCGACCGCAAGCCCGATCTCGCGCCAGGCCATCGCCACGCGCGTGACGGAGTCCACCATGAGCAGCACCTGCTTGCCCTGGTCACGGAAGTACTCGGCGATCGAGGTGGCCACGAGCGCACCGCGGGCGCGGACGAGGGCCGCCTGGTCACCCGTGGCGACAACGAGCACCGAGCGCGCGAGCCCCTCGGGGCCTAACGCGTGGTCGATGAAGTCGCGCACCTCGCGGCCGCGCTCGCCGAGCAGGGCGATGACGTTCACGTCGGCCGTGGCTTGCCGTGCAATCATCCCCAGCAGCGTGCTCTTGCCCACCCCGGAGCCGGAGAAGATGCCGACGCGCTGGCCACGACCCATCGTGAGTAGGCCATCGATCGCCCGCACGGAGGTCGCCAGCGGGGTCTGGATCGTCTGCCGCTCGAGTGGGTGCGGCGGTTCCCCGGCCAGCGGCACCCGTTCACGCGTGGTGAGCTTTCCCTTGCCGTCGATCGGGTGGCCGAGCCCGTTCAGCACGCGGCCCAGCATGTCGGGGCCCACATCCACGCCGAACGAACGTCCCAGGGCAACGACGCTGCTTCCCGGGTGCAGCCCGGAGAGGTCGCCTAACGGCATGAGCAGCACCCCGCGCTCATGGAAGCCGACCACCTCGGCGAGGACCGAGTCCTCGGAGCTGAGGGAGTTGATGCGACACAATTCGCCCACCCCGACGTCGAGGCCGACGGCCTCGATGACGAGCCCGACGACGCGGGTCACGCGGCCATAACGCGCCAGGCGAGGTTCACTCGCAATGCGGGAGATCAGCTCGTCACGCATCGGTGGCCGTCAGCCTCCGGTAGAGGCGCTCGAGTCCCGTGTCGATCCGCCCATCAATGATCCGGTCGCGGCCCTCGATCAGGCAGCCGCCACGCGTGACGCGCGGATCGGCGACCCACTGCACCTGCGAGCGATCGCCGTTGAGCGACGCGCGCGATGCCCCGGCTTCGTCCGGCAACGACTCGAGCACCTGCAGGTCGTCGGGATGCATCCGGACCACGACGGGCTGGTCGACCGGGATCTCGGTCAGCGCGCGCGTGGCGAGGGACGCCACCACCGCGGGGTCGCTCTCGATCTCACGCATCAACACCTGGCGCGCGACGGCGACCGCAAGGGCGCACACATTCTCCCGCGCGTTGCCGACCCACGCTTCGGCCTCGCCCTGCAGGCGGAGCAGTGCGTCGTCCATGGCACTCAATGCGGCCCGCATGCGGGCGGCCTCGGCCTGCACGCCCGCCAGCTGGCCGTCCTGGTATCCGCGCGCGTACGCCTGTTGCTCGACTTCCTCGATGTCGACCGTCGGCAGGCGATCCTCCGGGCTGGCGGCGAAGTGCACGGCCTGGCCCGCCCCCGAGAGGTCCTCGAGGGCCCAGTGCACCGGGACCGCCGCCGGTCGCGACCTAGAGGACGACATCGTCGTCTCCGCCGCCGATCACGATCTCGCCGGCTTCCTCCAACCGGCGCACCATGGCGACAATGTTGGCCTGGGCACCCTCGACGTCCTTCATGCGCACCGGGCCCATCATCTCCATTTCGTCGTTGAGCGCCTGCACGGCGCGTTGCGACATCGCGCCGGTGATCTTGTCGCGCAGGTCCGGGCTCGCCGCCTTGAGCGCGAGGGCGAGCTCCTTCGAGTCCACGTCGCGGAGGAGCCGCTGGAGGGCGCGGCTGTCCAGCCCGGTCAGGTCCTCGAAGACGAACATGAGGTTCTTGATCTCGTCGCACAGCGGCTGGTCGATGGCCGCCACGCCGTCGAGGAGCACCTTCTCCAGCGAGGCCGCGACGTAGTTGAGCACCGAGGCCACGGCGGCCGGTCCACCCGAGGCGCTCATCCCTTGCGACGCCGTCAGGTCCGCGTCGGCGCTCAGGGTGCGTTCGATGAGCATGATCAGCTCGGGCGACACCTTCTCCATGCGCGCCATGCGAAACACGACCTCGGACCCGATGGTCGTGTCGATCTCCTTGAGGATCGCCGCGGTGTGCTGGGGATCGAGGTGGGCGAGGATGACCGCGATGGTCTGCGGGTGCTCGCCGGCGAGCATCGTCCCGAGCTGCTGGGGATCCGCGTTGCGGAGCCGGTGGAGTCCAATGGTGTTCTGCAGCTGGCCCTGGATGCGCTCCAGCACCTGGCCCGCCTTGCGCGAGCCGAAGGCCTTCTCGAGGATCTCCCGCGCGGCGTCGATGCCGCCCTGGGCCAGCGAGTCGGCGACGCTGATGCGGGTGAGCCATTCCTCGAGCACCGAGTCCACGACCTCGGGGGAGATCTGCTCCACGCGTGCGATCTCGAACGACAGGGCGTCGACCTCGTCGGGCAGCAGCTTCTGCGTGACCTTGGCCGCCATGTCCGTGCCTAACGCGAGGCACAGGATCGCGGCCTTCTGCCGGCCGCTCATCGCCGAGGGGTCGATGAGGTCGATGCCGTTGGAGCGGGGGGCGAGCGCCGTGCTCATCTCACTCCTTCATCCAGGCGCGGATCATCTTCGTCGCGATCTCGGGCTGCTGGTCCACGGTGGCGATCACGCGGTTCTTGGTCTCCTGGTTGGCCTGGAGGGCGGCGAGTTCCGGCGTCATCTGGACATGCCGCGAGTCGTCCGCGACATCCGCCGACCCGCTGCGGAGCTGGCCGGCATCAAACCGGTTGGCCGACGGGAGGTACGACGCCTCGTCGCGCAGCGTCATCGCGGGCGGGAGGGCCACCCCGCCACCGGCGCTGGCGCCGGCGAG
>JAEUJL010000653.1 GCA_016794835.1 Gemmatimonadota bacterium
CAGGCCACGGTCCCCGATCCGGGACCCGGTCCGCTGGCTGGAAGGTCTCAATGGTACGAGCGGCGGTCATCACGGGATTCACCCCCCACCCTTCGGCCCGGCCCCTCGCCGGACGGACTTTCGGGGGTAGGTTTGGCGCCATGGCCTCTCCCCCACGTGAACTCACTGTGCGCGCCCTGGTCCTGGGCGCGCTCCTGACCTTCGTCTTTACGGCGGCGAACGTCTACCTCGGCCTCAAGGTCGGCCTCACCTTCGCCTCGTCGATCCCCGCCGCGGTGATCTCGATGGCGATCCTGAGTGCCGTGAAGGACTCGTCGATCCTCGAGAACAACATCGTGCAGACCGTCGCCTCGGCGGCGGGCACCCTCTCGGCGATCATCTTCGTCCTGCCCGGCCTGGTGATCGTGGGATGGTGGTCCGGGTTTCCGTTCTGGGAGTCATTCCTCATCTGCCTGAGCGGCGGTGTGTTGGGCGTGTTGTTCACGATCCCGCTGCGTCGCGCGCTGGTGACGACGTCGGACCTGCCGTACCCGGAAGGGGTCGCGGCGGCTGAGGTGCTCAAGGTTGGCTCTGGCGCCCGCGGCGAAGCGGGGACCGATGCGGGCGAGGCGAAGGAAGGACTTCGCGCCGTGGTGCTCGGGTCCGTCGCCTCGGCCGGGCTCGCGATCATTGGGGCGACCAGGATCGCAGCCACTGAGTTGGCGGGGTATTTCGGCGTGGGCGCCGCCGCGTCGAGCGGGTACAGTGTGGCCTGGTCCCTCGCACTGCTGGGCGCCGGCCACCTGGTGGGGATCTCGGTGGGGATGGCGATGCTGACGGGGCTCGTGATCGCCTGGGGGATTGCCGTTCCCTGGCTCACCTCGATCACGCCGATCGCCGATGGTGTTGAGCTGGCGGCGCACACGAGCACCATCTGGCGGACCCAGGTGCGCTTCATTGGCGCCGGCGCGATCGCGGTGGCGGCCCTCTATACGTTGGCCCGGCTCTCCAAGCCGGTGCTCGGCGGGCTGGTCGCCACCCTGTCGCCGTCTCGCGCCGTGTCCGCGGTGCCCGACACCGAGCGTGACATCTCGCCCCCGTGGATCATCGCCCTCACGGCGGCGTGCATCGCGATTGCCGCGTGGTTGGCGTGGAGCTTCGCCAGCTCCACGGTGCTCGCGTCCAGTGCCCTGTCACTCACCCTGGTGGCCGCGCCCTTCGTGTTGGTCATCGGCTTCCTGATCGCCGGGATCTGCGGCTACATGGCCGGGCTGATCGGCGCGTCCAACTCGCCCATCTCCGGCGTGGGGATCCTGTCGATCGTGACCTGTGCCTCGCTGGTCGCGACGGTGGTGCCCGCCACGGCGGAGTCGTCCCCCGCGCTGGTCGCCTTTGCGTTGTTTGTCACGTCCATCGTCTTCGCCTGCGCGACGATCTCCAACGACAACCTCCAGGACCTCAAGACCGGGCAGCTGGTGGGCGCCTCGCCAATGCGCCAGCAGATCGCGCTCATCGTCGGCGTGGCGGCTGGCGCCGCCGTGATCCCGTCCGTGCTGAACCTGCTGGCAAAGGCGTACGGCTTTGCCGGCGCCGCCAATGTCGGCGTCGTGGCGCCGAATCCCCTCCCGGCCCCGCAGGCCACGCTGATCTCGGCGCTGGCGCAGGGAGTCATCGGCGGGACGCTCCAGTGGAACATGATCGGGATCGGGGCACTGCTTGGCGTCGGCCTCATCCTGTTTGACGCGACGATGGGGGCGATGAAGAAGCTGCGCATCCCGCCGTTGGCCGTCGGCCTCGGGATCTACCTGCCCATGTCGGCGACCTTCGCGGTCGTGGTCGGTGCGGTGATCTCGCGCTGGTATGAGCAGCGCGCGAAGGCCATGCCGAACCCGGAGCGCGCGGAGCGGCTGGGGACGCTGGTCGCCTCCGGACTGATCGTGGGGGAGAGCTTGTGGGGCGTGTTGAACGCCGGCTTGATCGTCGCCCTCGCCAGCGACGCCCCGATCGCCCTCGTGGCCCACGACTTCGGGCTGGCTCCGTGGCTCGGCGTTGCCGGATTTGTCGCGGCCATCGTCTGGCTCTACGGGTGGATGCTCCGCCGCTCCTCGGCCGTCACCACCCGCTGAGTCGCGGTTCCTTTTCGCGTTACCTGCTGCACACATGCCACCTGTACCTACCCATGCGCGCGCCGTCGTCATCGGCGGCGGCGTGATCGGCTGTTCCACGGCGTACCACCTCGCCCAGATGGGGTGCCGCGACGTCGTGCTGCTCGAGCAGCACCAGCTCACGGCCGGCACCACCTGGCACAGCGCCGGCCTCATGGTCACCTTCGGGTCGACCTCCGAGACCTCGACCGAGTTCCGCAAGTACACGCGCGACCTCTACGCGCGACTCGAGGCCGAGACCGGCCTCTCTACCGGGTTCCGCCCGGTGGGATTCATCGAGGTGGCCAGCGACACCGATCGCCTCGAGGAGTACCGCCGCGTCTCCACCTTCAACCGGTATTGCGGGGTGGAGGTCCACGAGATCTCGCCCGACGAGGTGCAGGCGCTGTTCCCGCTGGCCCGCACCGACGACCTGCTGGCCGGGTTCTACGTGAAGGAGGATGGGCGGGTCAACCCGGTGGACGTGACGATGGCCCTGGCCGCCGGCGCGCGGCAACTAGGGGCCACGATCCTGGAAGGCGTGGCCGTCACCGGGATCCTCTCGGCAAACGGTTCCGTGCAGGGCGTACGCACCACCGCGGGAGACATCACCTGCGAGATGGTGATCAACTGCGCGGGCGCCTGGGGGCGTGAGCTGGGGCTGCAGGCGGGGGTCAACATCCCGCTGCAGGCCGCGGAGCATTACTACCTCCTCACGGAGGAGATCCCCGGCGTCTCAAAGGCCTGGCCCGTGCTGGAGGACCCGGCCTCGTATGGCTACATCCGGGAAGAAGGGGGCGGCCTGATGATCGGCCTGTTCGAGCCGGTCTGTGCTCCCTGGCGCATTGACGGGATGCCCACGGACTTCGCCTTTGGCGAGATCCCGCCCGACTGGGATCGCGTCGGGCCCTACCTCGAGAAGGCCATGAAGCGCGTCCCGGTCTCCATGACCACCGGCGTGCGCAAGCTCTTCTGCGGCCCGGAATCCTTCACCCCGGACCTCAAGCCCTGCCTCGGCGAAGCCCCCGAGCTGCGCGGCTACTTCGTGGCGGCCGGCCTCAACTCCATCGGGATCCTCACCGGCGGCGGCGTCGGGCGCGCGATGGCCCACTGGATGCTCACCGGGCGGCCGGACTGCGACATGACCGCCTTCCACCTGGACCGGTTGCACCGCTACCAGGCCACGCCGGACTATCGCCGCACCCGCACCGTCGAGTCGTTAGGCCTGGTTTACCAGACGCACTACCCCAACCGCGCGATGACCACCGCGCGCGGGGCGAAGCGGAGCCCGATCCATGAGCGGCTCGTCGCCCGCGGCGCCTGGTTCAAGGATGTGAGCGGCTGGGAGGGCGCAGACTGGTACACCGCGGATGGCACGCCACCGGCGCAGGAACCGTTCACCTTCGGGCGCCCACGCTCCTGGGACAACTGGCGGGCCGAGCACGAGGCCTGCCGCACCGGCGTGATCCTGATGGACATGTCGTTCATGGCCAAGTTCCTCGTGCAGGGGCGTGACGCGGGGCGGGTGCTCAACTGGATCTCGGCGAATCAGGTGGACGGAGCGCCAGGCAGGACCACCTATACGCAGTGGCTCAACGAGGGTGGGACGCTGGAAGCCGACCTCACCGTCACCAAGCTCGAACCCGGCTACACCGGGGCCGCGGGCGACCAGGCGTACCTTGTCGTCGCGTCCGACACCGCGCACCGGCACGCCCTCACCTGGCTGCGCCGTCACACGCCGGCCGACGCGCACTGCATCGCGACCGACGTCACCAGCGCCTATGCACAGGTCAACATCCAGGGACCACGCTCGCGCGAGTTACTCCAGAGGCTGGTGACCGCCGACCTCTCCAACGGCGCCTTCCCGTTCCGGACCGCGCGCGAGGTCGACCTCGGCTTCGCTCGGGTGCTCCTCGTACGCATCACCTACCTGGGTGAACTGGGGTACGAGCTGTACATCCCGGCCGAGCAGGCGGTGCACGTGTATGACCTGCTCGTGGAGGCTGGCCAGGAGCTCGGGCTGCGCCACGCGGGCCTCAAGGCGCTCGCGAGCCTCCGCATGGAGAAGGGCTACCGCGACTACGGCCACGACATCGACAATACCGATTCCCCCCTCGAGGTCGGGCTGGGCTTCGCCGTCGACCTGAAGAAGCCCGGCGGCTTTCTCGGGAAGGAGGCGGTCATTGCCAAGCGCGAGGCCGGCACGACTAAGCAACTCGTGCAGGTCCTGCTGCAGGACCCCGAACCGCTGCTGTATCACGCCGAGGTCGTGCGACGGAATGGCGTCGCGATGGGGTATGTCCGCGCGGCATCGTACGGGCACACGCTGGGCGGCGCGGTCGGGCTCGCGTTCATCGAGCGGGCCAACCACCCCATCGACCAGGAGTGGCTGGACGCCGGCGGGTGGGACATCGAGGTGAACGGCGCACGCCATCCGGCCCGGGTCTCGCTGGCGCCGATGTATGATCCCGCGATGACTCGCATCAAGGCGTAGTCGAACAGCTCGCGACGTCGACCGCCACGGCCCGGCGGGCGCCCCCATGGCCACGGCCGTGCGGAGACGGTGCTGTAAACGTGTGAGCACTCCAAGGGCGTGTCGGGCCCTGCCCGACAGAGCGCCTCCCGGATCGACGACGCGGTTGGCGCGGGTCCTCGGCACAAAGAAAACCTAAGGAAAGGGAGCAAGAATCCACGGGCGCATCGGCCCCTTCCATGGCATGCACTTTGCCGCTAGTGTCCTGTCGGCGCGTTTCTCCCCCAGCCGCCCCGCCTGACTCCCATGATCAAGTCCCTCGTGTCGGCGCTTGCCGTGGGCGCGTTTGCGCTCGGCTGCGACACCCCGACGATCCCATCCGCACCAGCCGCGCAGGATCCCCGTCCCGTCCGGGACCTCGCCCTCGCCTCGACCCGGCCCAACATCGTCGTGGTCATGACGGACGACCAGCGCGAGGAGCAGCTCGACCAGATGCCCCTGACCTTGCGCCAGCTGGCCGACAGTGGGGTGCGCTTCACCAAGGGCGTGCACACCACCCCCGTCTGCTGTCCCTCCCGCGCCGCCTTCCTGAGCGGCCAGGCGCAGCACACCCACGGGGTCTTGGACAACTACGGCCTGCAAGCCGGGGCCGCGGCCTTCCAGGATGCCAGCACCATCGCCACCGAACTCCAGGCCCAGGGCTACCTCACGGCGCTCGTCGGGAAGTACATGAACGACTACATCGCAAAAGGGCCACTCTACGTCCCACCGGGTTGGGACGAGTGGCGCGTCTTCAAGGAAGGGGCGGCCGGCTCCCCGTTCGTGGCGCGGTACTACAACTACACCCTCGTCGAGCGTCCCTTCGGCGGCGTCGCCGCCGAGAGCACCTACGGGAAC
>JAEUJL010000883.1 GCA_016794835.1 Gemmatimonadota bacterium
CGGGTGCTCGTAGTACGCCTCGCGGATCAACCGGGTATTTCCGTGGGACGAGCCATGCCTATGCGGGGGCTCCAGCCGATCGACCCCCAGCACTCGCAGGCCGCGCCGCGCCGCGTGGAGCGCCACGGAACTCCCCATCACGCCGAGTCCGGCGATGATCACGTCGTAGGCTGCGGGCATCGCGAAAAGCTGGTGTGAGGCTGGGCAAGCTGACTCGCGGTCCGGGCGGTGGCAACCGCGACCATTGCCCTGCTGCCGAGGCCGCCTCACGGAAAGAGGGGCGCGGGTGTGTCCCCGGTGTCGTGCTGCTTGCCGGTGCGTCCGGAACGCGGTTGCTTCCCCTCCCCCCGGCACGTCCAAGATGTGCCACACCAACTATATACGGCCGCGAGTGTCCTTCCCCCGCCAACGCACTTCCTCCCGAGGCATGACGCTGCTCGAAGTCCTGGTCGTCATGGCGGTCCTGGGGCTGGTGACCGCGGTGGTCCTCCCCGCGCTCGTGGTGCCGCCAACCGAGCCAGCCGGCATCGGTCAGGTTGTCCGCCGAGCGCGTGGCCTGGCGATCGCCCGCGCACAGACGCTGCGACTCACCGTCGCACCGGACGGACGGTGGGTGGTGCGCGATGATGCGTTTGCCATCGACTCCGGCGCGATCACGGCCCCGGGGCGGATCGAGTTGTGGTTTTCCCCGGCGGGGCATTGTCGATTGGCCAGTGCGCTCCCCGCGTCGTGGACAGCGTGGGATGTCACGCAATGCCGCGCGACGGAGCGGGCCTCATGACCCTGCTCGAGGGCGCGATCGCGCTCGTCATCCTCGGCCTGTCGGCGCTGGGCTTCCTGGACGTCTTCCGGTCCGGGGCGTCCACGGCGGCGCGCGCGCGCGACGTCGGGGCGGTGGTCGCCGTCGCGGAGTCCGCGATGGAAGCCGCGTCGTTAGGCGACGCCGTGATTGCCCAGGAGGCGCTGGACGCGCCGGATACGCTGGTGGCGCGTCGTGTCGAGGCGCGCCCGTGGGGCGACCTTCCGGGCGTGACCGAGCTGGTCGTCGTCGTGACCCCGCGCGACGGCGCGCCATTCGAGCTGCGTCGCCTCGTGCGTGCCCCCGGCCCGCTGGGACCGCGCCCGTGAGCCGTCGTCGCGCTGCCTTCACCCTGGTCGAGGTCCTCGTGGCGCTCGTGATCACGGGGCTGGTGACCTCGGTCGCGTATGCGGCATTGCAGGGAGGGATCGACACGCGCGAACGCCTGGAACGCCACCACGACCGCACCGAGGCGCTGACGGCGACGCGCGGGTTGATCGCCAGCACGATCCGCCACGCGTTGCCGGGGGTTCGCGGGGGGCCTGCCACCTTCTCCCTCGTGCCCGGGGTCCGTTCGGACTCCGTCCACCTGCTCAGCCGCGGTGTCGTCGAACCCCATGGCACGAGTGCGGCGTGGTCGGTGACCTTCTGGGTGCGCGATGACACCCTGCACCTGCATGGCGTCCCGCTCGATGGCAGTGCCCCGGCGGTCACCACCGCGATCGCGGGGGTCGCCTCGCTTCGCTTGCGTGTGCTGGCCCGGGGGTCCTTCGCTTCGTGGACCGACCGGTGGGAGGACCCGTCGGTGACCCCCACCGCGGTGCGACTGACCTGGACGGATCCGGCCGGACGCACGGCCGACCAGGTGGTCCGCGTCGGCCTGGAGCGCGCGCCATGACCCGGCGAGGCGTTGCCCTGGTCCTCGTGCTCTGGATCGTCGTCATCCTCGGCGGGTTGGGCGCCACGGTGGTGTCTTCCAGCCGCGCGTCGGCGAGTGTCGCCAGCAACCTGCGGGCGAGTGCCGTCGCGCGCTACGCCGCCGAGAGCGGGGTCGTGGCGACCGTGGCCGAGATCGAGGCGGCGCTGGGGGCGCGCACCGACTCCCTGTCGCGCGCGGACTACCTGAACGGGCTGCCGGTGACGCCGCGGGACTCGGTGACGTTAGGCGCGGGGCGTTTCGCGGTGGCCATTGCCGACCCGACCGCGCAGCTCGACATCAACGCGGCGCCGGAGGATCGACTGGTGGCGCTGTTCGCGATGTTCACGGACGTGGCGCGCGCCGCCCAGACCGCGCGCGCCATTCGTGATGCGATCGAGCGGGCGCCGACCACGGCGGGAGACGGCCGCCTCAGCGCACCGGACGGTGCACTCCGGTTCGTCACCCCCATCCGCCACCTGGAGGCGTTGCGCGAACTTCCGGGGGTGGACGTGCGCGCGCTGGAGCGGGCGGCCCCCTACCTCACCGTGGACGGCGACGGCACAGTGAACCGCCGTGCCGCCTCGGACACGGTGCTGCGCGTGGCCTTTGGCGAGGCTCGCGAGGAGCCATCACGCCTTGTGCTGGTCGCCCGCGGCTGGATGACCGGGTCGCCGCTGACCCACGAGGTCCAGGCGGTCTATGCGATCTCCATGAACACGCTGGTGCTCACGCACTGGCGGGAGCGCGTGCGATGACGCGCCGGCTGGGCCTCGAGCTAACCCCACGGGAGCTGCGCGGCGTTTGGGCATCGGCCTGGCCCGGCCGGCCGGGGGACGCCTTCGTGCTGGCATGGGATGGCCAGGACATCGCCGGCGCCGTGGCGGCCCTGCGCACCGCGCACCCCGCTCCGGACGCGATTGCCCTG
>JAEUJL010000542.1 GCA_016794835.1 Gemmatimonadota bacterium
ACATGGACGTGCTGAAGGTGAGTGCCAGCGACCTCTCCCCGGTGATCATCCTGCGGCACAACGCGATCGTCCTCACGTTGCAGCATGCCTTCATCAAGAAGTACGCCCTGGGAAAGAAGTTCGGGGTCACCCACCCGCTGACCGGGGCGGCGATCGAGCAGAATCCTGCCCTGCTGGACGACAAGGATGGGATCCCCGCCCCGTTCAACACCGGTGCACTCCCCAGGCAGATGGCGCGCGGTGTGGTGGCCCTCGCCTGCAACCTGGCCTTGCAGGACGTCGTGGACGTTGTCGCCGCGACAGACAAGGTGAGCGATGCCGAAGCGAGGAAGCGCGCGCTCGCCGCGATGCTCCCGGGGGTGATCCTGCAGCCGTCCGGCGTGTTCGCGGCCGTCCGCGCGCAGGAAGCGGGGTGCGCCTACGTGAAGGCCAGCTGACGCGACCGCCGGAAGGCGCAGGGGGCAGGGACCGGGCGGAACCCTCTCCGCTCGACCCCTGCCCCCTTCGCGCCTTGGTGCCCTACTGGCTTGCCGGCCGACCGTTCGCCGGCTCACGTCCGGCGCCGAGGTCATTCCAGTTGAGGATGGCGTTGAAGCCCATGAAGTAGGTCCCGTGCGTCTGCCACCGCCAGAACGGACGGATCCCGAACATCACGACGTGTCCCTGTCCCATCGGGGCGTCGATGACCTGGGCGCGCCCGGCGAGGGCCTGACCACCGGCGAGGGTTCCCGACAGCAACATGTCGTTGGGGTTCTGCGGGAACGACATGATCACCCGGGGCCGCTCGCCGGCCGCAGCGCCACCGCCAAACCCGCCCGGGCCGCCGGGACCAGCCGCGGCAGCGCCGCCCTGCCCCTGCTGCCCGCCCTGCATGGTGCTGTCCCACGGTGACAACCGGAGGCGCGTCGCCATCGGCGTGATGTTCTGCCCCGGGTTGGCCCCGCCCCCACCACCGAAGCCGCCGCCCCCACCCGCGCCACCCGCGCTGAGCACCGGCGCGGTGTTGAAGTACACCGGCAACTGGGCCCCGTCGTGCCCGTACATGATCGGGCTGCGTCGATCAGCGACGATCCCGCGCATCACGGAGCCACGAACGAAGAGCCCCTCGGGCTCCTCCACGGTGATCCCGTTCGTCAGCCCATACTCGGGGAAGATCGTCGCCGTGGAGCCTTCGACCAGGAGCGTCCCGCCCGCCTGCACGAACTTCGCGAGCTCGGTGAGTCCCTCGATCCCCATGCCGCCACGGATATCGTCGGCCTGGTCCAGGGCGCCGAGGTTCGGGGTGGCTTCTGTCTTCTTGTAGGGGAGCGCCAGCGGGCCGGTCTTCGGGATCCCGTTCACCTGCGCAATCGCACTGCCCCCGATGTGCGGGAAGACGATGACGTCGTACTTCGACCGCAGGTTCCCCTCACGCAGCTTGATGTCGGCGAAGTAGGTGAACGGCACGCCGAACCGCTCGAGGGCGGCGCGGACCCAGCCTTCATCCTGCGTCCGCTGCCAGCTGTGCACATACCCGATGCGCGGCACGTCGAGGTCGTGGGTCTTGACCGCGGGCGCCGTGGCCGTGGCCCACGCCGACAAGCCGAGATCAGCCAGGGTGGCCCCGAGGACGGCGCGGTCGCCGCCCGGGATGATGATCGCCCCGGCGCGGAACCGCTTGCCGTTGAGCTCGAAGTCCTCCTCCGCGGCCTGCATCGCCACGTTGGCGTGCTTGAAGCGGAAGGTGACCAGGTTGTTGTCCGTCGTGTGCTCGACCACGATCACCGGCCCATTCCCCTCGATGCCGCCCTTCGCCTTCACGTCCGCCGCCACGGGGGTCATCGCCGCCGCGAGGATGGCCTTCTCCGCCACTGGCAGGACGGTGACGTTGCGCATGAGCTGGTACGTCCAGCCCGTATCGTCGTACGGCCGCGGGTTGGCCGGCGAGTAGTTCTGGAGCGAGAAGTACATCTCGGGGATGCTGCGATACGGTTGGTCCCCGCGCACGATGTAGTCGCCCGGCGCCACGCTGACATTGCCGAACGTTCCCGCCGCGTTCGCGGTGTGGAACTCCAGCCCCTGGAAGCGCAGGTCATTCACCACGCTGGCCACCTCGGCCTTGCGGCGCTGGTTGGCCGGCAGCACCCAGGCGTAGGTCGGCCCGGTCTTCGCCTTGTCGACCTGCCGCTTGCCCTTGAGCCAGAAGTTCTCGAGGTACGTGGCCTTGTTCTTCGCCACGTGGTTGAGCGTGATCAGGAGCGCCGACTGCTGGATGTTGGTGTTGTTGCGCGGCCCCCAGCTGATCGACGGCAGCGGCGGGTTCGGGCGGAACCACTCGCGTGAGGTTTGCGTGGCCCCCAGGCGCACCGTCCCCGTGTCCGGGCCATACGACTGGACTTCATAGAAGCGGCCGGTCGCGTTGTGCGCATGGGCCGCGAAGAACATGTAGTTGGGCACCCACCCGTCATAGAAGCCGTAGGTCCAGACCCCCGGCACCCCGCGCTTGGTCATCTCCATGACCTCGTTCTTGGCGAGGATCCACCACTCGTCCACCGTGATGGCGTCGATGGCCTCGTTGTAGGGACCCGTCCCCGTGGAGGCGTACAGGTAGTTCGACGCCTCGTGCAGGTCGTGCATGATCGGCGGGTGCCACTCGAGGAAGAAGCGATTGACGTCGCGCGAGAGGTTGAGCAGCTGCCCGATGTTGTCGCGGTTGTTGTCGTGCGCGACGTACTTGCCCCAGTACATCAGGGGCAGGCGCGTGGCCCCCGCCGGCAACTTCTTGTTGTAGTAGTAGGTGTCGACCTGCTTCTCGCGGCCGTCCACCTCGATGACCGGGGTGATCATCGTGATCACGTTGTTCCGGATCGTGCGGATGTACTCGCTCTCGCCGACGGCGAGCCGGTAGGCCAGCTCCTGCAGCACCTCCGGGCCACCGGTTTCCGGCGAGTGCATCCCCGAGGTGATCCAGTACATCATCTTCCCGTTGCTGATGATGCTGCGCGCCTGGGCGTCCGTGGTCTTGCGCGGGTCGGCGAGGGCGGCGAGGTCGGCCTTGTACTTGTCGAGGTTGCGGATCGTCGCCTCATCCGCGACGACGAGCACGATCATGTCGCGCCCCTCCTCCGACTTGCCGATGGTCCAGGTCTTCACCCGGTCACTGGCCTTGTCCAGGGCCTCGAAGTACCGCTGGATGTCCTTCGCGTAGGTCAGCTCACCAGGCTCGCCGATGATCCGCCCGTGGAACTTGAGCGGGGTGGGCACCGTGGCCGAGTACGGCAGGTGGTCGACGAGTTCGGTGGTGATGCGCGGGTCGCGCAGGTTCGCCTTGATCCGGCGGGTGTATTCCTCGTCGATGCGCTCCTGGGCGGGCACGGCCAGCGCGGAGGCCATGAGGCCGAGCGCAGGGACGAGTCGTCTGGCGAGAGACATGGGTGGTCGCAGTGGGGGAAGGTGGGGCACCCTGCACTACGCGCCCGGGCCCGGAAGCGTTCACCCGAGGGTCAATCCGAGACCGGTCGGCGCGGCCCCGCGAGCGCCTTGGTGAGCCGGTACAGGAACTCGTGCCCCTCGAAGAACGACTGCGCGCGCATGCGCTCGTCGCGGCCGTGGGCCCGGGCATCCACCGCCGGGTCACTGAACAGGCCGGACACCCCGTACGCCGGCACGCCTAACGCACGAAAGAACCGCGAATCCGTGGCGCCGGTGGACATCGTCGGGATCACCGGGATGTCGCCCCACATCTCCTTCGTGATCCGGCGGATGGGATCCATGACCTCATCGAGCAGCTTGGTGGCCGGTGACGGGGGG
>JAEUJL010000811.1 GCA_016794835.1 Gemmatimonadota bacterium
AAGGCGGCCGCCTCGGTGAACTCCACCGCGTCCGGGATGCGGACCACATTCCCGGCTGGGACCACGACATACTCGGCCAACGTACCGGGGTGGTGTTCGCCCAGAATGCCGTACTTGAGGCAGAGGGGATCCGCCTCGTCCCGGCAGTACTCGCAGGCCCCACAGGAAATCCCGGGGTTGAGCATGACCCGATCACCCGGGCGCACCCCCGCCTCGGGGCCGGCCGCCTCCACGACCCCCGCGCCATCCGACCCCATGATCCAGGGCGGCGTCATGGTGATGTGCGGCAACCCGCCCAGCATGAACAGGTCCAGGTGGTTCAGCGCGGCCGCGTGAATGCGGACCCGAACATCATCGGGACGGCGCAGTTCGGGCTCGGCGATATCCTCACGAAACGCCAGCTGCTCGGCGCCGCCGTGGGCGGAGATGGTTAGCGCTCGCATGCCTCGGGGTGCGGGTTATATTCTTCGAGCCGCAACTCATGACACCACCATGAGTTGCACCCCTCGAACCGCATCGAGCCACGCATGCTCTCCATTGCCGTCCCGCCCCTTGGTGAGTCGATCGTCGAAGCCACCATCTCCCGTTGGCTCAAGAAGGAAGGGGATCGGGTTGGTTCCGGGGAGACGCTCGTCGAGCTCGAGACGGACAAGGTAACGGTCGAGGTTCCCGCGCTGAAAGCCGGCGTGCTCGTGCGTCGGGCAAAGGCCGAGGGGGATGTGGTGAAGGTCGGCGAAGTCCTCGGCGAGGTGGATGAGAACGCAACGGCAGGGGCCGCCGCCCAGCCTGCGGCTGCGTCACCGGCCGTCGCCGCGCCGCCGTCCCCGGCACCAGCACCGGTAGCCGTGGCGCCGACACCGGCGCCCGCGCCCGTCGCCGATACGATCAAGGCCTCGCCCGCCGCAGTGCGCGTCGCGGCGGAAGCGGGAATCGCCCTATCCGACGTCGCCGGGACCGGTCGAGGCGGTGTCGTCAGCAAGCCGGACGTGGTCACGCACGTCGCCGCCAGCCAACAGGCGGCATCCGCCCCGGCCGCGGCGGCCCCGCCTGCGCCCGCCGCGCCGGTCGCTGCCCCCGCAGCGCCGGCCCCGGTGGGGCGCGAGACGCGGGAGAAGATGACCACCCGGCGCAAGCGCATGGCCGAGCACCTGCTGGAAGCGCAGCACGCCACGGCGCATCTCACGACGTTCAACGAGATCGACATGACGGCGGTGGAGACCCTGCGCGCCCGTGTGAACCCGAAGCTCGAAAAGGAGCAGGGGTTCAAGTTGTCGATGATGCCGTTCTTCGTGCGTGCCGCATGCCTCGCGCTCCGGCAGTACCCGGTGGTGAACGCGCGCATCGATGGCGACCACATCATTTACCACCACTACGTGAACATGGGCATCGCCGTCGCCGCCGAAGGCGGGCTGGTCGTGCCCAACCTCAAGAACGCGGACGCCATGGGGATGCTGGACATCGCGCGCGCGATTTCCGCCGTGGCCAAGAAGGCCCGTGATGGCAAGCTCGTGATGGACGACCTGACCGGTGGCACCTTCACGATCACCAACGGCGGTGTCTTCGGATCGTTGGTCTCCACGCCAATCATCAACTTCCCGCAGATGGGCATCCTCGGCCTCCACAAGGTCCAGGACCGGGCCATGGTGGTCGACGGCGCCGTCGTCGTGCGGCCGATGATGTACGTCGCGCTGTCGTACGACCACCGCGTCATCGACGGGCAGCGGGCGGTTTTGTTCCTTGTCCGCATCAAGGAATTGATGGAAGACCCCGCCCTGCTCGCGATCGACTGACCCGTCCGTCACGGGACGGTCACGCAGGAAACCTTTCCGCCTCCAGCAGCATCCAAGCTGGTGAACCTGGCGCGCCGCTGAATCCGCGCGGCCCCAGGCCACGTATGGAAGTCCGGAGGTTTCCACCCCATGAGTCCCAAATTCGCTTTCACCCCCCTGCCTGCCAGCCGGTCAGACCTGCGCAAGCCGTCTGCCGTGGCCGGGCTCAATGGCACCTGGCGCGGCGAGATGATCGACGCGGATGGCACGGCGCAGCCCTTCACGCTGCTCCGCGAGGCATCCCACGACGCGGCCGTGGCGGGGCGTTTCCTGTTTTTTGTCACGGCACACGTCTCCCCGACCGGGGTTAAGCTGCTCGAGGCGGCGAACGCGTCGTTCGTTGCCCTGATCGGCCCGTACTTCGACCCGAACGAGGACGCCGAGGTCGTGACCGTGTTCGAAGGCATGCGTCGCGGGGCCGTGCTCGAGGGGACGTTCCACACGCGGCTCCCGGGATGGCGGGACAGCATCCGGAGCGGCCGCTTCACGGCCCGCCGGGCCGATGGAGCCAACAAGGCGGCATAGCAGCTTCGCCCGGGCATCATCGATGCCGCAGGGCTCACCGATGGGGCACCGCGAAACACTGCGGTGT
The DNA here is from genome assembly GCA_016794835.1 of Gemmatimonadota bacterium. Classification (GTDB taxonomy): domain Bacteria; phylum Gemmatimonadota; class Gemmatimonadetes; order Gemmatimonadales; family Gemmatimonadaceae; genus RBC101. The sequence goes on from JAEUJL010000811.1 coordinate 2,422, forward strand.
GGGGGGCGGGTGTGGTCGCTTCGCGCGGTCACACCCGCTTTATTTCGACCGGGCCCGCCGCTCCTTCCCACGTCCGGGCCTGGTCCCCAGCTCACCCACCGATGTCTTCGATCACAACCGACGTCGTCATCCTTGGCGGTGGCCCCGGAGGCTACGTCGCAGCGATTCGCGCCGCGCAACTCGGCCTC
>JAEUJL010000823.1 GCA_016794835.1 Gemmatimonadota bacterium
CCGTAGGTCCCGGCGGCGAGGCCGCGGATGGCAAAGGTCGCCGGCCCCGTGGTCTTCACCACGACGACCAGCCGGCCGTCGGCATTGCGGAAGGCCAGCGGCCGCATGGCGGCCGCGTTGGCCGAGACCGCCTCGATCCGCGTCGCCGCGCGCCGCACGTACGCAAACACCTGCCGCAACAGCTTGGAGTGGTCGGTGATGTTGATGTTCGGCTGCGCGGGGTTGGACTGGTTGATCTGGAAGTACGCCCCCTGGTTGCCCGGGTTGTCGCGATTGCCGCAGAAGCCCAGGGTGAACTGCTGCCACGCGCTCACCATGCCCACCGTGAGATCGTCGTAGAGGGCATCGAAGCCGCTGCCGATGTGCTCCAGCATGGAAGACGCGATGCCATCACGCAGCGTGCGCAACCCGATCGCCTGCAGGTTGGGGTACGACACGGCCACATACCGGTGGTAGGCCAGCTCGGTCACCATCCCGCGGATGCCCGGCGTCTGCAACATCTGGTCGTACCACGTCGACGCATTCTGCATGGACGTGGTGGACGGGGCGATGATCGCCGGGGCGAAGCCGAGCCCGCGCAACCGATTCACGGAGGCCACCACGGCGCGCCCGATGATGGGCCCTGAGTACGGCGTGTGCTCCGGCTCGAGGATCATCTCGAGCGCATCGGGTTCGAGGTTGTACTTCTGCCGCAGGTGCTTGAACCCCTCGGCCACCAGCTCGGCATACTCCTCCGCGTTCGTCATCACGTCGAAGGGCCGGGCGAGGTTGCCATGGTCGGACGACTTGAAGTCCACCACCTGGAGGACGACGTAGAGCTTCTCGCCCCGCGCGGCGAGGCGCTGCTGCATCGGGAGGATGGCGTTGTCCACTTGGCCATCGAGGAATCCCCAGTGGAACCGCGACGCGACCGCCGTGAACGGATCCGCGTTGTCATTCACCGGCTGGTACCAGTTCAGCCGGTTCACGGTGTCGGAGACGATCCCCGCCACGAAGTCCGTGTGGTAGTCCCGCGTGTTCTCGGCGCCACTGCGAAGCATCAGCGTCATGCGGTTGATGCCGAGCTCGTTGACGGCACGGTCGTGCAGCTGGTTCTTGTAGGCGGCAAACGCCGTGGGATTGCAGTCCAGCCACCCGTTCTGCGTGAGCGCCTGCCAGCCCGTGATGCGCTGGTAGGTGACGGCCGGGTTGATGTCGATGCGATTGGTGACCGCGCCGGTCACCGTGATGGGCACGGACTTCACGAAGCCGGCGGCCGACATGCTGACGTTCGCCGTGCCCGGCGCCAGGCCGGTCACCAGGCCGCTCGTGGTCACCGTCGCGATGCTCGCGTTGCTGGTCGACCAGATGTAGGTCTCGGCGGTCGACACGCGTCCCTGCGCGTCGTACGCCGCACCGTTGAGCTGCACCGTCGCGTTCACCGCGATCGTGGCCGACGATGGCGTGACATCCACGCGGGTGATGGTCCCGCCCGACGCGGCGCTCACCACGACCGTGCTGGTCGCCGTCTTCCCGGACGATGAGACCGTGATCGTCGCGTTCCCCGGAGCGACGCCGGTCACCAACCCCGTCGCCGTCACCGTCGCCACGCCCGCGGCGCTGGTGGTGAACGCATAGGTGAGGCCGGGCACCGGGAGACCGGCGGAGTCATACGCCACCGGCGTCAGCTGGTCCTGTCGTCCGGCCACGATGGCCAGGGCCGACGGGGACAGGACGAGGCGGGCGACCGGTCCCGGCGCCGCCGTCACGGTGACGGTCGCGGAGGCCTGTTTCCCTTCACTGGTGACCGTGATCACCGCCGTACCGAGCGCCACGGCCGTGACCAGGCCGGTGCCGGACACGGTGGCCACGCTCGGCGCACTGGAGGTGTAGGTGAAGGACTTGCCCTGCAGGGTCGCCCCCGCGCTGTCCTGGGCGGTCGCCGTCAGGCCAGCGCTGTTCCCCACCACCAGTTGCAGTGACGCCGGGGTCAGGACGACGCGGGCCACCTGGGCCGCATTGGACGACTGGACGTTCACCGTCGCGTCGCCATTCACCCCGTCCACCGTGGCGCGTACCGTGGTGACGCCGGCAGCGACCGCCGTCACGACGCCGGCGGGAGAAACGGTGGCGATCGCGGTGTTAGCCGACGACCAGCTGGCCGTGCGACCAGCCAGGGTTTCCCCGGCCGGACCACGCGCCACGGCCTGCAGGGGCGCGCTCCCACCAGCGGCGAGGGTGACGGAGGCCGGCACGACCTGCACGGACGCCACGGGAACCTGGGTCACCGTCACCGTCGCGCTTCCCGACCGACCCTCGCTCGATGCCACGATCGTTGCCGTGCCCGCCGTGAGGGCCGTGACGAGGCCGCTCGACGAGACCGAGACGACCGACGCGTCCGAGGCCGACCACGAGATCGCGCGTCCCGCGAGGGGGGCGCCGGTGGCCGAGAAGGCCGTCGCCGTGAGCTGTCCGGTGGAACCGACCGCGAGCGTCAGCGTCCCGGGGGACACGTCGACCCGAGCCACCTGGTCCGAGGTGACGACCGAGGTACTGGGCCCGCCATCGCCGCCGCACCCCCCCACCAGCAACACCGCATTCAGGATCAGGACCCGGACGATCGAGTTCATCACGCGCATTTCCTCAATTTTGACCGACGGCTCACGCGCGGCACCACAGCGCCGTCCCAAGTGACCGTCGAAGCGACCATGTACCCTGAAGGCGCAGATCACATCCCGCCGCTGGGGCCCCCGTTCGGGACACCTTCCGTCCGCCACCCCCCAGTCGGGGACGCCCGAAGCCCCCCATCGTTTCCCCAGCACGGCGCGACTCGTCCGCTGGTTGGCAACCCTACTGAGCCCCCAGCATCTTACGCGACGCCGGCATCGCCGCCGGCTCCCCCGTTCCCCAAATATGACGGCAGCCAACCCCCGCGCGACACCGCCGGTCCGCCTGCGCGACTGCCTCTGGTTGGTCCTCGCCGCCGGGCTCGTCGCGGGCCTTGGGGAGGTCGCGTTCCGGTTCGCCCTGCTGCGGTACCGGGAACTGCTGTCGAATCGCGTGTACCTGAATCCCCAGGCGGTCTGGATGGGGCCGCTGGTGTCGTCCCTCCTCCTGCTGGTCCCCGTCCTCCTCACGTACGTCGCGGCCCGTCGCACCAGGGACGGGAGTTACGCCTGGGCGGCGCCGGTCTTTACCGCGGCGGCCCTGGCGTTCTTCTCGATCGCCATGATCACGCGCCGGATCAACGACACCTCGCTCGCGATCATGGCGCTGGGGCTCGCGACGCCACTCGCCCGGTTCGCGCACCGCCGCCCGGTGGAGAGCGCGCGCTGGGTCCGCCGCACCGCCCTCGCGCTCCTCGCCGTCTGTGGCGCGTCAGCGGCGACCCTGGCCGGCCGACGCCTGTGGATCGAGCGGCAAACGCTGTCGCTCCGCCCCGAGGTCAGTGCAGACCTCCCCAACGTCCTGCTGCTCGTGTTGGACACGGTCCGCGGGATGGAGCTCGGCATTGGCGGATACGGCAAGGGAACGACGCCGAACATCGATCGCTGGGCGAAGCGCGGCGTGGTGTTCGACCGCGCAATCGCGCCGGCCCCATGGACCCTGCCGACCCACGCCTCGGTCTTCACGGGGCACTGGCCGCACGAGCTGGATGTGGGCTGGTCCAAGCCACTCGGCAGCGAGCCGCAGACCGTCGCGGAGCGCATGACCGCCCTGGGGTACGCGACGGGAGGGTTTGCCGCGAACTTCGTCTACTGCTCGTACCTCTTCGGGCTGCATCGTGGCTTCTCGGTCTACCACGACTACCAGTTCTCGCCGTCCGAGCTGCTCGGGGCGTCCACGATCGGCCGACGCCTGATCGACGGGTGGAACAAGGCCCGCGGGACCTATGTCATGGTGGGCCGCAAGTCCGCGGCCGAGGTGAACGCCGAGTTCCTGTCGTGGGAGCGCCGCACCTCCGGGAAGGGGCCGTGGTTTGCGTTCGTGAACTACTTCGACGCGCATGACCCCTACGACCCGGAAGCGCCGTATCGCGAGCAATTCCCGGGGACCGAGGAGAAGTGGCGAAGCCTGGCGGTGCTCCGCCAGCGGCCACCGGAAGAGCTCCGCGCCCTCCAGGCGGCGTACGACGGCGCGTTGGCCTCACTGGACGCACAGGTCGGTGCGTTGCTCGACGACCTGGACCGTCGCGGGGTCCTCGCCAACACGATGGTCATCATCACCTCGGACCACGGCGAGGAGTTTGGCGAGCACGGTCACACCGGGCACGGCAGCTCGCTCTACACGCCGGTCCTGCACGTGCCGCTCGTCGTCCTGCCGGCGCGCGATTCCGTGGCGACGCCGCGCATTTCGCGGTTTGTCTCCCTCCGCGACCTCGCGGCCACAATCGAGGAGGCGGCCCGCCCCTCGGCGCCCGCCCTCCCCGGGGCGTCCCTGCGGCCGCTCTGGCGGGGCGACTCGTCCGTGGTCACCTCGCCGCCGTTCTCCAGTGTCAATCGCCTGGCGAACCTGCCGGACCGCTATCCGGTCTCCAGGACGAACCTCCGGTCGCTGATCACCGAGGATCGCTGGCACCTGATCCGCTCGGACGATGGCCGCGAGCAGCTGTATGACCTGTCGAGCGACTTCCTGGAGGCAACGGACCTGGCGGGACGGCCCGAGCACCAGGCGCTGGTGCAGCGATTGCGCGACTCCCTGCGGGTCCTGTCGGGCGGGGCTCGTTAGGCCCGGCGCCCGGGTCAGTGGCCCGGGCGCACCGCAGCGGCGAGCATGGCGTCCAGGTCACCGGGGAGCACGCGCCCCAGGATGGCGTGCAGGCGCTCCACCGAGACCGTGAACCCCGCGATGTCCCCCGCCTGGGAGGCCACGGCGCCGAAGCCCAGGCGTTCCTCGGCGATGCCCAGCGCGCGCGCGGCGGCGAGGACGAAGGCGCGGACGGTGTGAGAGCGGCCGGTGGCCAGGTTCACGACCGTGCCAGGCGCCCACCGCGCGCCCGCCAGGTCCACCAGGGCCGGGGCCACATCGCCCACCCACGCGAAATCCCGTTCCTGCAGGCCGGCGGACAACGGGATGAGGCCCTCGCCACGGGCGGCCGCACGCAACACCGGCAACAGGCGCCCGTCATGCTCCCCTTCCCCAAAGACCGTGAACAGGCGTGCACAGATCGCGCGTGCCCCGGTCCGACGCGCCACCGCCACCAGGGCCTCCGTGCCGTCGTGCTTGGTCACGCCATAGGTGCCCTGCGGCCGGGTGGGCCCGTCCTCGCGCAGCACACCCACGACGTCGCCATACTCGGCCGCGGATCCGACATGCACCAGCGTGGCGTCCACCCCGGGCTCGGCGCAGGCCTCCGCAAGTTCGCGCACCAGCTCGTGGTTGAGGCGCCGGGCGCGCGCGGGGTCGGTCTCGGTGCGATCCACCCCGTACCCTGCCAGGTTGAAGACCATCGACGGTCGGTGGCGACGGATCACCTCGGCGCCCTCGCCAGGCACCTCGAGGTCGGCCCGCACGCACGCAGGCCCCTGGGGCCAGGTGGCCAAGGTCGTCGTCGCACGCGCCAGGTCCCGCACGACGGCGGTGACTGGCACGCCACGTCGTTGCAGCTCACGCGCCACCCAGCCCCCGATGAACCCCGAGGCACCGAGGACGAGGGCACCGCGGGCATCGACACTCATGGCACGCGCGGAAAGGCACCCGCCTGCTCAACGGAGAGTGGCCCGGCGACGACTTCAAAGCCGCGTTTCGTCACCGTGGGACCATCCACGAAGTAGACCGGTCGATCGGGATACACGGCCAGCGCCTCCCGGCGCGCCTCGGGGGACGCATCCCAGGCGTAGAGCGTGGTGTCGGCGGTGAGGTCGAGCGGGTTGTAAGCTGCAGCCGATGCGTAGTCCGGGTGCCGCGCCCCGCGGATGAACACCAAACCGCGCCCAAAGCCGGGGTCGCGCGCGAGCGCCCGGATGTCAGGGCGCATCCCGCGGTAGCGATGGTACTTGTCCACCGCCCGCCAGGGGACGAAGGTCACCCAGGCGGCTGCCACGAGGACGAGTCCTGCACGCACCGCGCGGTCCCGTTCCCCGGGGAGGCGCGCATCCAGCGCGACCAACCCGCGCGCCGTCAGCGCCGCGCACGACACGATGATGAGGAACCAGTAGCGCGCGCCGAAGTCCGGGCCGCCGCTGAACCAGTAGAACGAGTGCACGACCACGATCGTCAGCACCACCACCCCGTGCCAGGTATCGGTCCGCGACCACCGCCGCAGCGCAAAGACCACCAGCAACACCAGGATCGAGCCGGTCGCCCACCCGAGCCACTCCTGGTTGAGGGCGGCGAGGTTGAGTGCCGCGTTGATCACCACGTCGATCGCCCCATGCCCGGGGAAGGGGTCGAGCCCGGACCACCCCAGGCCGCGGTTGGCCCCGAAGCCGAGGTCGTTCGAGCCCGCGGTGTAGTACTTGTCGATGTACGCCATGATCGGGAAGTAGGACGCCTTCCCGGTCATGAGCGTGTTGTACGGCCTGACGAGGACCCCGGCCACGATGGCCCCGAGCGCCAGCAGGGTGGAAGGGACAAACGCCGACACCTCACGCCACCGCGTCCACCACCGGGCCGGCAGTGACCAGCACCCGAGCAACAGCGCGATCGCGAGCCCCTCGAGGGGGCGGACGATGGAAGCCGCCCCGATGGCCAGGCCGCCGAGGAACGTCGAGATCGCGGTCCCCGGACTGGCCCCGCCGTGCCGCACCCGCGCCTCCCGCACGCGCAGGACGGCCACGGCGGCCAGCAGGGCGAGGCACAGGGTGGCCTGGTGCGTCATGTAGTTCATCGACATGAACACAAACCACGGAGAGCTACCGAGCAACACGGTGGCCAGTCGCGCGGTCCGGAGCTCCATGGTGCCCACGAACACGCGATGGGCCAGGAGCACGTTCGCTGCGCCGAGCAGCGGATTCACGAGCCACGGGACACCGGCCAGCACGCCAAGGGCAAGCACGGCCGGCCACCCTGGCGGGGTCGGCGTGTAGAAACGCGTGGCCTCGTAGTGCAGGAGGTCGAGGTTGAAGGCGAGCGGTGCCGGCGGCGCGGGCAGCCAGAGGCGCCCGTCGGCGAAGTAGCGCGCCTGCAGCAGGTAGGCCACCTCGTCAGGCACGTGGGGATGCCGCTCATACGAGAGAAGGGCCAGCACGGCAGCCACCACCAGGACACCACCGGCAACGCCCCACGCCACCGGGTCACGCCACGGACCCGGGGCCGCGGACACCGCACGATGCTTCCCGGCCGGCCAGGAGAAACCAAGCAGGATGATGTTCCCCAGCGCCACGGCCTGGAGGGCCGTGGTGGCCAGGAGTTCGGCCGCCCACAGGACCGGCTCCTTCGACGCGACGGCACTCGTCGCGATGAAGGCCGCGACGAGCATCCAGCGCGCGGCAACCGGCATCTCGTCGCGAACCCACGCACGAATGATTCCCACGCGCGGCGCGAGCGCCCGGCCCACGATCACCGCCTGCACCACCAGCAGCGCCAGCGCCACCCATCCCGCGGTCGACGCGGGTGCCCGCAGGTGCTGGTACGACACGCGCGGTCCCGCCTCGGCGAGGACCAGCGCAGCCGCCTGGCCCAGGACGAGCAGGATCCCCCAACGACAGGCTGCCGCCAGGGACGTCACGGCACCACCTCGCGCCGCTGCACGGTGAGGGCGACATCCCCGGGAAGCCGGACGCGCCCTTCGCCATCCACGCCGACGATCATCGGCTCGGCATCCACGGCCACCCGCCCTGTGCGCTCGCTGTAGTTGGCCACGTACCGGCCCGGTGACAGGCCCCGGACCCGCACCTCGCGCGGCTGTCGCGCGCGCAGCACCACGGTCTCACGACCGGCCGTGTCGACAAACGCGAGGACCCGCACCCCGGTGTCCTGTGAAACCGCACCGATCCGCACCGCTCCCGGCCGCACCCACGCGAATACCTGTCGCAGGAGCCGCGCCTCATAGGTGATGTTCACCCGCGGCTGCTGGGGATTGGACTGGTCCACCTGGTAGTAGACGCCGCCACTGCCAGGCTGGCTTCGCCTCCCGCAGTACGCCAGGGTGAACTGTTCCCACGCTGACACGTGGGCGACGGTGAGGTCCTGGTAGAGGCCATCGAAGCCCGCGCCAATGTGCTCCAGCATGCTGACGCGCAGGGAGTCCCGCTGTGCCCGAATGCGGATCGCCTGGCGCGTGGGGGTCGAGACGCCAGTGTAGGTGTGGTACGAAAGTTCATCGAGGAGCCCGCGGGCCCCGGGGATGGACAGCATCGCATCGTGCCAGGGCAGCGCATTCGCCGCGCGCGTCGTAGACGGCCCGATAAACTCCGGATGGAACCCGGCCGCGGCCAGGCGGCGCTGCGTGGCCACGAGCGCGCGGCCCATGTCCGCCCCGGTGTACGCCGAGTTCTCCGGTTCGAGGTTGAGCTCGACCGCATCCGGCACAAACCCAAAGCGCTCCTGCATGTGCTGGAAGGTCACGAGGA
>JAEUJL010000852.1 GCA_016794835.1 Gemmatimonadota bacterium
GGAACCTCGGTCAACGCCCCCGTGCCGGGGCGGAGTACCTGCCGGACGGAGGGTCGCCACCTGCGCTGGGTCCCGCAGGCCCGAGGTGCATCCCACCGCCTTCTATCCGGAGCATCGTCGGTTCGGCGGTCGCGGGCAAGGGCCTATAGTTCGGTCAGCACCCATACACTTCCTGCATGCGTTCGTTGGCTGGAACCAACCTCGCCACATCGGTCCGTTTGGAGGGGACCCATGGGGTCGCGCCTTGTCGGTGCACCCGGCGTCACGCACTTTGAATCCTGATGGGCACTCCACCACGCGTCGCGCCAGATCGCCTGCCCCGCGTCGAGGCCATCTTCTCTGAGGCGCTCGAGCGCACCCCCGAGACCCGCCCCGCCTTCCTCGCGGAAGTGTGCGGGGCGGATCCCGACCTTCGCCGGGAGGTCGAAAGCCTGCTCGCCGCCCTCGATCGCTCGGCCCCGGACTGGGAGACCCCGGCCATCCATTCGCACCTGCGCGAGATGGCCAGCGATCGCATCGCGGGTGAATCACGGGTCGGGACGCAGGTGGGGCCGTATCGCCTCGTGCGGCTCATCGCCCAGGGGGGGATGGGCGCCGTATACGAGGGCGAACGGGTCGATGCGCAATTCCGGCAGCGCGTCGCCGTCAAGTTCCTGCGCCATGGGATCCCGACCGCACGCGCCCTGCGTCGCTTCCAGCACGAGCGCGCCATCCAGGCGCGGCTGCAGCACCGCAACATCGCGGGCCTCTTTGACGGGGGCGTGCTCCCCGATGGCCATCCGTACTTCGTGATGGAGTTTGTCGACGGCGTGCCAATCACCACCTACGCCGCCACCCATGCCCTCTCCATCCCCGCGCGGCTCCAGCTGGTGCGCCAAGTGTGTCGCGCGGTGCACTACGCGCACGAACACCAGGTGGTCCACCGCGACCTGAAGCCGAGCAACATCCTCGTCACCACCGACGGCACGGTCAAGCTCCTCGACTTCGGGATCGCCCGGCTGCTCGAGGGGTCCGACGACGACCTCCCGCTCACGCTCGGCGGGGACCGCGCCCTCACCCTGGAGTACGCGAGCCCCGAACAGCTTAACGGCCAGCAAGTCACGACCGCCTCCGATGTCTACTCCCTCGGGGTCGTCCTCTACGAGTTGCTCGTCGGCCGGCGACCGTTCATGATGGCCGACCTGCCGATCGCCGAAGCCATCCGGCAGGTCACGCAGGTGGCACCCGTCCCGCCGAGTGCTGCGCTGGCGCACGACGCGCCGGCGGCGCTCCGCCGCGCGCTGCACGGCGAACTCGACGACATCACCGCGATGGCCCTGCGCAAGGAGCCGGAACGGCGGTATCCCACCGCGGACGCCATGGCGCACGACCTCGCGGCCTGGGAGCAGGGGCGCCCGGTCAGCGCCACGGCGGACACGGTCGCTTACAGCATCAGGAAGTTTGTGCGGCGCCACCGGTGGCAGAGTGTCAGCGCGGCGCTCGTCGTGCTGTCGCTGGTCGTGGGGGCCACCACCACCTGGTGGCAGGCCCGACGCGCCGAGACGCGGTATCGGGACGGGCGTCGCCTCGCCAACGCCCTCCTCTCCGACGTCCACAACGCGATTGCCGACCTCCCCGGAGCGACCGCCGCACGCGCCGCCCTCATCGCCCCGGCGCTCGAGTACCTCGACCGCACCGCCCGGGAAGTGGTCGATGATCCCGCGCTCGATCGCGAACTCGCCTTTGCCTATCAGCGGATCGGCGACGTCCAGGGAAATCCCACCAACGCCAACCTCGGTGATGTCGCGGGCGCGCGCGCCTCGTATCGCAAGGCGCTCGACATCGCCGAACGGGTCTATCGCCAACTCCCCGAGGACGAGGGCTCCGCGCGGCTCGTCGCGCTGGTGAGCGAGCGCCTC
>JAEUJL010000879.1 GCA_016794835.1 Gemmatimonadota bacterium
CGAGCAGCTCACGCGGGACGGCGAGGACCTCGATGGTGTCGGCGCGGTGGATGGTGGCGCCTTCGTAGCCGCGGAGCAGGATGCGTGGTTCCTTGTGCGTGTACAGCACCACGCGCGGGCAGGCCTTGCTCGCCTTGTGCAAGCGTTCCGCGCTCGGCGCCCCGATCTCGATCCAGGTGCGCAGCGTGCCGGTGAGGTCACGCACGGAGACGGGTGGGTCCTCGGGGTCCGAGAGCCCGCCCTTCGAGAAGGCGATCCCTTCCGCGTACTCGAGGCAGTACGCAATGACCCGCGTCCAGAGGTAGTCCTCGGTTTCCGAGGGGTGCCGGGCCACCTTGAGGCTGAACGACTCGTAGACGTGGCGGTCCGAGTCGTTCAGTGAGATCTCGAAGGTGGAAATGGTTGCGGTCAGGGCCATGCGGGGCGTAAGGACCGGGGGAATGTAGCGAACGAGTCGCGCCGGATCGCAGGCGCGCCCCTCTGATGAGAATCGCGGCGGCTTGCCCGCGTTACTCCCCGGGCTCGCGACGACCGTCCGAGCACGCACCAACGCCATCCCGTGCCCGGAGGCCAGAATGTTCGTCGGCGCTGCCTTGTCGTCACACCCGGTGCTCACATCGACCCAGGCCGCCGTCTACACGGTCCACGACGGCACCCTGTTCGAAGGCGTGCGAGATGTCACCGCGGGGACAACACTGTCCTGGCGGAACCTCGGTCAGCCGCGGGGGACCTGCATCGCCTACCCGCCGTTCGTGATCTGGTCCCGCGATCAGTCCTCGACGCCGATCCGGATCTTCTGCACCACCACCGACGGTAGCTTGGCCGCCTGTTTGCTTGATGCACGAACCAGGTCGCCGTTGGGATGGGAGATCCACACGATTCCCGGCGCCGCGAGGGTCTTCACTCCACCCGGCGCAACCATCGAGTACGAGCCGCAGTGGGTCTTCTCCGTGGGGCGATGGATGCGCGTGCGCGTGCCGACGAAGGGGCCCGTGGGGATGATGGGCCGGTTGATCATCTGGTTGCGGCTCGCCACCGCCGTCGATGGACCCAACTCCGTGTTCGTCGGAAGCACCGACGGGCACCTCTGGGAACTCATGAGGCGGAGCGGCGCCTTCTCGTGGACAGACCACGGGGCGCCACCGGGCCACTGCATCGCGGGTCGACCGATGACGGTGTTGAGCGCTCCGGCCGAGTCCGCGCCACGTCGCATCTTCGCGGCAACCAGGTCTGGTGCGATGGTGGAGCGCGTGATCGTTCCCGGTGGTGCATCGCTCTGGGTTGATCACGGCCGCCCGGCCAAACCCTCCGGAGCTCCGGGGTCGCTGGCCACGATCTTCCCGGGCGGGGTGGTCGCCACTGACACGGCGGGAGCGCCGCACGTCATCGTGCTGGCCGACGACCAACTCCATGCCCTCAGGGTCAGCACGATGGGTGCGCCGGGAAGTTGGAGCGCCCTGGCCCAACCACCCGCCTCCAGCGTGCGCGAATCCACCTGGACGACCACACCGCCCACCGTTGGGCTCGCAACCCCTGGCGTCGGCAGCGTGACCACGTTCGTGGTCGGCTCACGACAGACGCGCTCGGGAACGATCGTCGGACGCGTGATCGAGGAGGTGCTGCAGGTGCGGTACGAGCCCGCGAATGGACAACTCTCGCATGAGGCCGTCCTCGGCGAGCCGGACCGCCCGCTGTTCGGCACCGACCGCTTCGTCATCAACCATGTGGCGGGGGTCTGGCCCGTCCTGGGGCGGGTCTATGCCTCGTCGCGCGCCGCGTTCAGTGCCACCGAGTCACTCGACGAATGGGGGTACGCCACGACGCCGCCGACACGCGCCAGTTTGGGACTCCCCCCGGTTCCTGGTGCCCCATGCAACCAGGCGCCGCAGCGGATGACCGGTTGTGGCGGTCCCATGACCTACGGCGTCGGGTCGGGCCTCTAGCCGGGTTCCATCGTCAGGTGTCCCGAGACCGCCGGCAGCAGCCCCACCGCGTGACTAGATTCGGTGGACCATACGAGCCGGGGAATCGTGAACGCTTGCAGCTGCACGGCCACACATGATGGACGTCGCGTCGTCCTGACCGGCGGCCCCGGGGCGGGCAAGTCCGCGGTGCTCGAGCTGATCCGGCTTTTCTTCTGTGGACACGTGCGGCTCGTGCGCGAGTCCG
>JAEUJL010000888.1 GCA_016794835.1 Gemmatimonadota bacterium
TGCAAAGGAGGTAAAGGCGAGATGCCGGCCATCCGGCGAGAAGGCCGGATTCATGCTCATCTCGGTCCCGGCAATCGGCGTGGCGCGCAGCTGGTCCAACGGGCGCATCCAGAGCTGCGTCTTCGCGGGCTCCGTGGGAGATTGTCCGACGTACACGAGGGTCCGGCCATCCGGCGACACCGCGATGCGTTGCGCCACGACGTTGTCGGTCAGTCGCTGGCTGTCTGGCAGCAACAGGCTGAAACGCGAGATCTCGCGGGGCGGCGCGGCGGACCCACGCGCGCTCCACACCGCGAATGCGGTCGCGACCATGGCGATCGCGGCGACCGCCAGGAATGGTGTGCTGCGGTAGACGCTCGCCCGGTGCGCAGTGCCAGCCGCGATCGCCGCCGTGCCGTGGGCAAAGGTGGCGTTCGACAGCGCATCGCCAAACGCCTTCGCACTCTCGAACCGGTCGGCGGGCAGCTTCTCCAGCGCCCGCGACAGCGCGGCGACGACGTTCGGCGCCACGTTCTTGCGCATCGCCGTCACCGGCGCGGCCGGCTCGGTGATGATCTTCATGATGACCTGCTGCGCCGCGCCCCCGATGTGGGGCGGCTGGCCCGCGAGCATCTCGTAGAGCACGCTCGCGAGCGAGTACACGTCCGATCGCGGCGTGATCTCCTTCTCGGCCGTCGCCTGCTCGGGGGACATGTAGTGCGGCGTGCCTAACGACAACCCGGTCTCCGTCATACGCCCGCCCGCGGCGGCAGAGACGGCGAGGGCGATGCCGAAGTCCATCACCATCGCCCGGCCGTCGTGCAGCAGGATGTTCTCGGGCTTGATGTCGCGGTGGATCACGCCGTGGCGGTGGGCGTAGTCCAGCGCGTCGGCCACCTCGCGCGCGATCCGGATCGCCTCATCGACGCCGAACTGGGTCTCGCGATTCAGCTTCTCCCGGATCGTCTCGCCCTGGATGTAGGGCATGACATAGAAGAGGAAGCCGTCCGCCGTCCCTGAATCGAAGAGCGGCAGGATGTGCGGATGGCTCATCGCCGCCGTGGTCTTGATCTCCACCACGAAGCGCTCGGCGCCGAGTACGGCCGCGAGCTCGGGCTTGAGGACCTTGATCGCGACCTTGCGGTCGTGCTTGAGGTCCTCGGCGAGATAAACGGTCGCCATGCCCCCGGCGCCGAGCTCACGCTCGATGCGGTAGGCATGCTGCAGGGCAGCGACGAGTTGTTTGGGTGGGGACACGACTTTCCTGGGGGGGACGAACCGTTCGGCGAGCGGACCGCTGTCTACCGACGCGTGGACGGGTGGCGGCCGGGCTCACGGCCGCCGAGAATCTGCCCCCTTTGCCGGTCCCGTCCAGTACGGGACGCCGGTCGCGACCGGTCGCCAGCCGACGGGAAGGCCGGGGACCGGCGAGGCCGGCCAGCCTCAGACTGGTTTGGGCACGCCAATCGAGACGACCCCAGCCCGCCCGAGGGGTCGGCGCAGGGTCAGAGCCCGGCCAGCCCCCCTCCGCAGAGCAGCACCTCGCCGCTCACGTAGTCCGACTCCGGTATGGCAAACAGGTACACCGCGCCCGCCGCGTCCTCCGGCGTTCCCTTGCGACCCAGGGGGATGCGCTGCTCGATGATCGATAGCAGTTCGCTGTTCACGCCGTAGCGGATCGAACGCCCGCCGATATTCACCTCGGTGCCGGCCGCGACATCCACCGCCATCCGTGTGTCGATCAGGCCAAACGCCACGCAGTTCACCGTGACCTGCAGGCGGCCCCACTCGCGGGCCAGGGTCTTGGTGAGCCCGATTACCCCCGCCTTGGCCGTCGAGTATCCCGCCTGCCCGACGCTGCCATACAGCCCGGAGACGGAGGAGATGTTGATGACCTTGCGCGTGACGACCTGCCCGGCGGCCTGCTCGCGCTTGACAAACTCCTTGATGACGGGCTGCGCGGCGCGCAGGATGCGAAAGGGCGCGGTGAGGTGCACGTCGAGCAGCGCTTGCCACTGCTCGTCGCTCATCTTCTGGATGACGTTGTCCCAGGTGAAGCCGGCATTGTTGACGATGATGTCCAGGCC
>JAEUJL010000029.1 GCA_016794835.1 Gemmatimonadota bacterium
CGCCGGTGCGTCGTGCGTGATGATGGGGTCGATGCTCGCCGGGACCGAGGAGTCGCCGGGCGAGTCGTTCCTCCTCGAGGGACGCCGCTTCAAGATGATCCGCGGCATGGGCTCGATCTCCGCCATGCAGGATGGGTCGGCGGACCGCTACTTCCAGGATGGGGAGATGTCGCCGCGCAAGCTCGTCCCCGAAGGCATCGAGGGGCGCGTGCCGTACAAGGGCCCGGTGGGTGACGTGCTCTTCCAGATGGTTGGCGGACTGCGCAGTGGGATGGGGTATGTGGGGTGCGGTTCCATCGCCTCCTTGCGGACCGAGGCGGAATTCGTGCGCATCACGAGTGCGGGGCTTCGCGAGTCGCACCCGCATGACGTCACGATTACGCGAGAAGCCCCGAACTACAGCATGTAGGGGCGTCGGGCGGTAGCGGGTCCATCAGGGGAGCGTCGCACGCGCTCCCCGCCGCCTTGACATGTCGACGGCGCGTGGGCGACCTTGCCCGCCCCTTTCAGCCCACCGGGCCCTCGCTGGCCCATTGCCCTCGTCCTGCGCCGGAGTACCCCATGGGACTGTGGTCCAAGAAGAACCTTGATCAGCTGATGCGTGAGTCGGAGGGCACGGGCGACACCGTGACCCTCAAGCGGACGCTCGGCGCGATGAACCTTACGCTGCTGGGCATTGGCGCCATCATCGGTGCCGGCATCTTCGTCCTCACCGGGACCGCGGCCGCGCAGTACGCCGGCCCGGCGATCGTGCTGTCCTTCGTGCTGGCAGGCTTCGGTTGCCTCTTCGCCGGACTCTGCTATGCCGAGTTTGCCTCGATGATCCCGATCGCCGGCAGCGCGTATACGTATGGGTACGCCACGCTCGGTGAACTCATCGCCTGGATCATCGGGTGGGACCTGATCCTCGAGTACCTGTTCGCCGCGTCGACGGTCGCCGTCGGGTGGTCCGCGAATGTCGTGGCGTTCCTGAAGGACTTCATGGGCATCGAGCTGCCCGCCGCACTGACTTCCGCGCCCCTGGTCGCGGACAAGGCGACCGGCGCGATCACCGCCACGGGCGCCATCATCAACCTGCCCGCCGTCCTGCTGATCGGCGTCCTGACCACGATGCTGGTCATCGGGATCCAGGAGTCGGCTCGCCTCAACAACCTGATCGTCTTCGTCAAGGTCGCGATCGTCTTCCTGGTGATTGGTTTCGGGTTCATGTACGTGACGCCGTCCAACTGGGTCCCGTTCATCCCCGAGAACACCGGGACCTTCGGTGAGTACGGCTGGTCCGGGATCGTGCGCGCCTCCGGCGTGATCTTCTTTGCCTACATCGGGTTTGACGCCGTGTCGACGGCGGCCCAGGAGGCCAAGAACCCGCAGCGTGACCTCCCCATCGGGATCCTCGCGTCACTCGCGGTCTGCACCGTGCTGTACATCCTGATGGCGCTCGTCATGACCGGCGTGGCCCACTACTCCGAGCTCAACGTCGCCAATCCGGTCTACGTCACCATCGCCAAGGCCGGACCGGCGTTGGCCTGGCTCAAGGCGCTGGTCGGCATCGGGACCATTGCCGGGCTCGCGTCGGTCGTCCTCGTCATGCTCCTCGGCCAGCCCCGCATCTTCCTCGCCATGTCCCGCGACGGGCTGCTCCCGCCCGTCTTCGGGCGCGTCCACCCGCGCTTCCAGACGCCGTATCTCGCCACGATCATCACCGGTGTCGTGGCCGGGGTGATCGCCGGGGCCTTCCCGATCGACATCCTCGGCGAGTTGGTCTCCATCGGCACCCTGCTGGCCTTTGTCATCGTGAGCGCGGGGGTCCTCGTGCTCCGGTATCGTTCGCCCAACCTGCACCGGCCGTTCCGCACCCCGTTCGTCCCGGTGGTTCCGGTCCTCGCGATCCTCATCTGCGGGTACATGATGTCGGGGCTGCCGGCCGACACCTGGCTGCGGCTGCTGATCTGGCTGGCGCTGGGCCTGGCCATCTACTTCTTCTACGGTCGCCACCACTCCAAGGTGGCCCGCGAGGAGCGGGAGGCCCGGTAGGCCTCCAACTGCGGTTATCTTCCGAGCGGCGTCCCGACCGGGGCGCCGCTTCGCTTTTCCATCCCCTGTGTCCGTCCAGAATCTCCTCAGCGTCCCCGCGGACCGCGC
>JAEUJL010000065.1 GCA_016794835.1 Gemmatimonadota bacterium
CGGCCGCATCGTCAAGGGAATGAGCCTCGATGTCGCCCCCGAGCGGCCCACCTGCCACGTGCGCACCTCGGATGGCGGGATGGTGGAGATCGCCCTGCGGGAGCTGAAGGCCCTCTTCTTCGTGAAGAGCCTGGAAGGCGATGCCCAGAAGTCGGACGCGCAGGTCGTGGACGCGACCGATCCGCGCCTTCGCGGGGCCAAGCTGATCGAGGTCATCTTTCATGACCAGGAACGCATCGTCGGGATGGTGATGCGCTTCCCCCCGCTCAAGACCTACTTCTTCCTCGTGCCGGCCGATCCGTCCAGCAACAACCTCCGCATCCTGGTCAACAAGGATCAGGTGAAGACGATGGGCGTCATTCCGTCGAGTGCGTAGCCTCGTCACGACCGCTTGGGTCGCGCTGCTCGCGACGCGGGTGGCGGGGGGCCAGGAGCCGCTGCCGGCAACGTCCGGCGCGCGCGTCACGGCCCAGCTGGCCGCCGGTGCCCTGCTGACGCCGGTCGGCTTCTTCGGGAGTGGCTGGGCGGCAAAGCGGCTCGCGCAGCGCACGGACTGGAGTGAGGGGCGCATCCGCCGGGTGGCCTACGTCGCGGCGTATGCCGGTGCCGCCACGGCCACCGCAGCCGCCCCGGCCCTCATTGGTGACCGCGGGCGATATGGCGCGGCATTCCTGGGGGCGACGGCGGGGATCGGGGTGTCCGCCCTCACGGCTCGGCTCGGCAACGCCCGCTACGATGGGGGAAAACGGTGCGGACTGGCCTGCTGGGGGCTGGGCGCCCTCGCGATTGCCGCGCCATCGGTGGGCGCGACGGTGGGATACCAGCTGAGCCGCCAGTGATTTCCCCGGTTGCGTGGGACGCCCACCGCGCTAAGGTGTAGGAGACCCACCGACCTTCTCTGTGTGACCCCATGAAACTCCCGATCCTCGTTGCGCTCGTCGCCGGTGTATCGGCATCGCTCGCCGCCGGCCGTCCGGTCGCGGGCCCAGCCGCCGCGTCGGCCGCCGCGCCCATCATGCAGGTGTACAAGTCGGCGACCTGTGGCTGCTGCAAGTCGTGGGTGGAGAAGATGCAGGCGGCCGGGTTTGAGGTGCGGGTGACCGACCTGGACGAGGCCGCCCTGCAGGAGGTGAAGGCCAAGCGGGGGGTCGGCGAGAACCTGCAGTCGTGCCACACGGCGGTGGTGAACGGCTACGTGGTCGAGGGGCATGTGCCCGCGGCCGACATCCATCGGATGCTGAAGGAAAAGCCGGCCATCGCGGGGATCGCGGCTCCCGGAATGCCTCGCGGCAGCCCGGGTATGGAAGTCCCCGGTGGAGCCCGGGATCCCTACCAGGTCCTGACCTTCACCCGCGCCGGCAAGACGACTGTTTTCGCCCGGCACTAGGTGCGGCGAATTGCGCGGCGTCTGTCCCGGTGGGTTCCCGCCCTCGCGACCGCTAGCGCCCTGATGGCGTGCGCGCCTGGTGGCGGCGGACGCGCGACACCGGACAGCGCGTGGCCGGCCCAGGCCGAGGCGCGGACCACGGTTGGCACCGTCGAGTATGGTCTCGAGGTCGAGGCCTGGCGGTCGTTTCAGCCGGTCGCCGGGGAGCAGGGTGATCCGCTGCTCGCCGCGGTTCGCTTGACCAGCGCCCAGCCCATCCCGCCGGATCTCGCGTTAGGGCGGGTGCGGCTGCAACGCGGCGCGGACAGCTGGGGGGGCACCCTGGCTGAGGAGTCGACGCGCGCCGCCAGCCCCACGACGATCGAGTTCATGCTGCGCGACGGACCGCGGTGGACCGCGGGCGACTCGATCACGGTGATGGTGGAATTGGTCCGCGGGGGGAGCCGCGTGGCGGTGCTGGGCCTGCGGACGGTGATCGCGCGCGTGGACTAGATGCGCGACCGGGACGCGGACGTTCCACCCCTGGTCCCACCGCCGGCATTGCGTGAGCGGGTTCTCGCCGTGGGGGTCCCGGCGCCCATGACCTTCCTCCGCTCGTCCCAGGGGTTCTGGCTGGACACCAGCGACGGTGTGCAGGCCCGGTTCCTCTATCGGGACTCGCGCGACCGCTGCCACACGCGGCAGCTGGCCCTGTCCGCTGGCGCCCGGCTCCCCGCCCCGGAGGTCGCCGGACATGTCGCTTTGCATGTGCTCGCCGGCGAGTTGCGGGGGCCCGGATCCCAACGCCTCGAGCCTGGTGATACAGCGGGCGGTTTGGATGGGGAGTGGCGTGCGGCCACTGCGACCCAGCTGATCGAGTTTGTCACGGCCCCGCCCGAGCCGTCACGGCTATGGCTGGCGCCCCACACGACCGCTACCTGGATTCCTCTGGTGGAGGGCATCCGCGTGCGGCGTGACGAGGTGGGGATTCCGGGAGGGTTACTGCTCATCGATGCGGCACCGGGGGCGACCCTGGCTGAACATGCGCACGAGGGTGTTGAGGAGCTGCTGGTGCTGTCCGGCAGCTGCGTGGTCGAAGGCGAAGCGCTGGCGACCGGCGACTACCACCGCGCCGCGCCGGGTTCGGTGCACCATCCGACGGTGGCGGGGGCCGATGGCTGCCGACTCCTCTGCGTGCACCGGCCACTGGTGAGCGAGCCCGTGTGACCTGGCGCACGGCCCGCGGCGGAGGCGCAGCAAACCTTGCCGCGCCATGTGGAGGTTGCGTGCCGTCATCAGTCTTTGCGCCGCGATCGCATGTGCCGAGGCAACGCCCCCGGTGCCTGCGCGCTCCCCGGCCTTGGTCACCTGCCTCCCGCCGCTCGACGTGAAGGTGGACACGACGGGCGGGCCGCGCATTTCCTGGAGCCCGGCCTGTGGGGCGACCTACCTCGAGGTCTCGTCGCCTGACAACCTGGAGACGTTCTGGATCATCCGGGGCGACACGGGGAAGATCGCCCCGGGGGTGACCTACGGGGTGGCACCGCCGGACTACGCGTCGCGGTTCGGTCCCCGTGCGCTCGCCGCCGGCGAGTGGTACACCGTGCGGGTCGGGGTGATGGTGGACGAGGATTCCTACGCCCTGGTCGGCGAGGGGCGGTTCCAGCGCTGACCGGCGCCTAACGCGGCTGGCGGGGGCGCACGCGGCGTGCTAGCGTGCGGGATGACCAAGTTCACCGGGGTCCCCACACTGCTCGGCCTTCCGTTCGACGAGGCGTCGTCCTTTCGCCGTGGGGCGGCGGACGCCCCACCGCTGATTCGCGCCGCGATGCGGAGCGATGCGTCCAACATGTGGACCGAGACACTCGTCGACCTCGGCGTCCCCGGCGCGTACGCCGACGCCGGCGACGCTGACCTGGCGGGGGATGCGCGGGACGCGATGACGGCGGCGGTGGCCCAGGTGATGGCGGACGGCGGGCGACCCGTGGTGCTCGGCGGGGATCATGCGGTGACCTGGCCGGTGCTCCGTGCGGTGCGCGCGGCCCATCGTGAGCTTTCGATCCTCCACTTCGACGCGCACAACGACCTGTACGATCACTTCGAGGGCGACAAGGGCTCGCATGCCTGTCCGTTTGCGCGGATCATGGAATCGGGGCTTGCTGATGAACTGATCCAGGTGGGGATCCGGGCCATGACGGGCCACCAGCGGGAGCAGGCGGATCGCTTTGGGGTGGATGTCATCGACATGCGGCGTTGGGTCGCGGGGGTGCGGCCGGCCGTGAGGCACCCCGTCTACATCTCCATTGACCTGGACGTCCTCGACCCGGCGCATGCGCCGGGGGTGTCACACCGGGAGCCCGGGGGACTTTCCGTGCGCGATGTGCTGACGGTGCTCCAGGGGCTCCGGGTCCCGATCGTTGGGGCCGACCTCGTGGAGTACAATCCCGCGCGCGACCTCGACGGCGTCACCGCGACGGTGGGTGGCAAGGTGCTCAAGGAGCTGCTGGGCGCCATGCGGCAGGTGGCATGAGGGCGTTGGGCCTGCTCGTCCTCCTCGGGTGTTTCTCGGGGGCGCCGAGCGAGGTGAATGGTCCCGCGCGGTGTTCGCGACCGCCCGGGGTGCCCGACGTGACCGGCTGTGCCTTGATCGCCGGGACGGTCACGAGCACGCGGGGCGATCCGCTGGATGGGATCGAGGGGAGCATTCGTCCTGGCGCGACCTGTCCGTGCGGCGGGGTCACGCTGCAGGTGGACGAGCGGGGGCTCTTCTCGGCGACGGTGTACCGGCAGGGCGGGGTGGCTGACAGCGCCCTCGTGACGGTGGTGGTGCAGGCGACGGCGCCCCGATATCCCCGCCACGTGACGGGGGCGCCATACTTTGACACGGCGTCCGTGCTGCTGCGATTTGCCGCGGTGGGTGCGGCGCCTGAACCTCGCGACGTGCGGCTGCGGATCCCGCTGCCGTGACCCTTGACCGGAGACGACGATGCTGGCTTCTCGAGTGACGATGGCCCCGACCCTGGACGGCTTCCAGGTGGAGGAAACGCTGGGAGTCGTGCGGGGGATCGTGGTCCGGTCGCGCTCGGTGTTCGGGACGATCGGTGCGGCGTTCCAGACCTTGAAGGGCGGGAACATCTCCCTGATGACCGACCTGTGCGAGCGGACGCGGGCCGACGCCTTTGCGCAGATGATCGAGCACGCCGAGGGGTTGGGGGCGAACGCGGTGACGTGCGTGCGGTACGACGCGACGGAAGTGATGCAAGGGGTGTCGGAAGTGCTGTGTTACGGGACGGCGGTCCGGGTGCGGCCCCTGTAAGCGGGCGGGCTCTCGCCGCCGGGGCGGGGCGGGGGTAGATTCGGCGGTCCCCCTCGGCCAGCCGCGCATCGTTAGGTATGTCGTCCAGGCGTCCTCCCAGCACTCGTCGGCCCGGCGCTCGCGTTGGCGCGGCGCGGTTCCTCGACGCCGCCCGGCGCTGGGAGGCGGCGGTGGTCACCGAGGCGCTGCGCAGCAATCCCGAGTTTGCCGAGGCGGTGGACCGCCATGGGCGGACCGGGTTGCACCTGTGTGCGGCGGCGACGGCGGCCTCCTCGCGCAAGCCGCTGGCGGCCTCGGTGGCGACGGCGCGGGCGCTGTTGCGCGGTGGTGCCGCGATCGATGCGGTGCACCCGATCGTGGATGGCGGGGAGTCGTTCCCGGCGCGTGCGTTGTGGCATGCGGTGGCGCGCGGGCACAATCGGAGCCTGGCGCGTTTCCTCCTCCAGGCGGGGGCGAACCCTGATTGGTGTTTCTGGGCGGTGGTGTGGAACGATGACGTGGTCACCGCCCGCATGTTGAGCGCGCACCAGGCGAACGTGAACCTCACCTTCCAGGGGGAAACGCCCCTGCTGTATGCCACGCGGCTGCACCGCACGCGCATGATCCGCTGGCTGCTCCGCAACGGGGCCGATCCCAACATCGCGGACGCCGACGGCGAGACCCCACTGATGGTGGCGGTGGCGCGGCGTCGGCCGCTGGCGGAAGTGGAGGAATTGTTGCGGCATGGGGCGGATCCCTCGCGGCTCCCGGCGCGCCGGCGGCCCGACGCTGGCCTGGCGCGGCTGCTCGAGAAGTACGGTGCAACGCCGGTTGCCTGAGTCGCCGGGGCAGGGACCGGCGTGGTCCGGGTACGCGGATGCCGCGCGAGCCTGAGCTGGTCCTCCGCACGGCGCGGCTCCACCTGGTGCCGCTCGGGGAGGCGGACCTGGTCGCGCTCCAGGCGCTCAACGCCGAGCCGGCGGTGCGGCGCTACCTGTTCGACGACGTCGTGTGGACGGTGGAGGAGACGCGGGAGCGCCTGCTCGTGGAGAACGCGCGGCTGTGGCGGGAGGAGGGTCGCGGCCTGTTTGCCATTCGCGAGGCGTTGGGGGCTCCGCTGGTGGGGTGGATCGGGACCTGGTACTTCCATGAGCCGCCGGTGCGGGAGCTCGGGTATGCCCTGCATCCGCGGGTGTGGGGGCGCGGCTACGTGACGGAGGCGGCGCGTGCCGTCCTGGCGTGGGGCGCGGAGGTCCACGGGGACACGACCGTGCGGGCCAGCACGGATGCACCTAACGAGGCGTCGATCCGCGTGCTGGAGCGCCTGGGATTCCGGGCGGTCGCCCGGACGCCGGGTCCGGTGCACGACACCGTGCACTTTGCCCTCGTGGGGCGGCCCGGGGGCGCGGGGGCGCCGGACGCGGTCTCGTCAGGCAGCGACGCGCCGCGCTGACTCGTCAGGCAGGAACTGTCCACGTCGCGTGGAAAAGCGGGCCACTGGTTTGCATTCGCGAGTGCCCGCGCGTGCCCCGTGGGCGGTGTCCCGGTGGTCGTCAGGCACTCGTCAGGCACTCGTCAGGCCTAACCACTCGACAAATTCGTAACTGCCTGACACATTAGTGACCGTCGAGGCCTAACGGGCGTCGGTTGCCTGACGAGCGACCGCACACCCCGGACGGACTCGTCAGGCAGCCGGCGCCCCCGCGGGCCGGACCCGAACTCCCACGGCGTCGCCCGGCCCGGTGCCTGCGACCACAGCCCGAACTCCCATGGCAGCCCGCAAGAAGGCAGTGAAGAAGACCGCCAAGAAGGCCGCGAAGAAGACCAAGCGCAGCGCGGCGTCGTCGGTGCCCGGCGTGAGCCGCATCGACCAGGAATCGACCCGCACGCACGGCTACTTCGTTCGCGTCGGGTACCATCGCACCAAGGAAGGGGCCTGGCGCCCCAAGCACCGCGCCTTCTTTGGCGATGCCTCGCACGGCGGCAAGGAGAAAGCCTTCAAGGCCGCCGTGAAGTGGCTCAAGACCAAGCAGGCCTGAACACGCAGTCCCCGGAACACCTCCGCCCACGATGCCCCTCCCGGCATCGTGGGCGGTCGTGTGTCCAGCCCCGATGGCGCCCATGACCACCCTCCGCGGCCGCTGGCGGCTGCTCCGCGCGGACCCCACCCTCGACTTCGCGCCCGGCGTGCGCATGGCCTTCGTGGATGACGACACCCTCCACTACAGTTTCGAGGTCGGGTCGGCACGCCAGCTGGTCGAACTGCGATACCGCGTCGATGGCGACCTGCTTCGCACCGAAGTCCCGGGGACTACCCACGAGGCCACGGCCCGCTTTGAATTCGGTCCGGGTGATGCCCTCGTCCTCGACTTCGCCGGGGCGCGCGCCTGGTTCGTTCGCGAAGTCGATTCCAGTCTTCCCCCGCACGGCAGCGGCTGATCCCCATGGGGCAACTCGAGCAAATCTGGGTCAAGCGGTTTCGTGGCGGTCCCATGGACCCCAGGGCCGTGGCCCAGCTGGATGCCGGCCAGGGGCTGCGCGACAATGCCAACCGCGGCGGCAAGCGGCAGGTCACGATCCTCGAGCGCGAAGCGTGGGAGCGGCACATGGCGGCGACCGGCGGCTCGCTCGATCCGGCCGCCCGACGTGCGAACCTCCTCGTGTCCGGGTGCGACCTCCGCGGCGCCCGGGGCCAGGTGCTCCGCGTCGGCGCGTGCCGCATTCGCATTCACGGCGAAACGCGCCCCTGTGAACGCATGGACGAGGCGTTGCCCGGCCTGCGCAAGGTCATGGGGGAGGCGTGGGGCGGCGGGGCCTTTGGCGAGGTGCTCGATGGCGGGACGATCCAGGTGGGCGATGCCGTGACCCTCGAGCCCGCGGACAGCTAGGCCATGCCCTTCTTTCGCTCGTCGATCTTCCGCACGGAGTGCGATGCCTGCGGCAAGCGGTTCCCCGTCAACACGGGGGGCGTCTGTGAACGCTGCCGGCGCATCCTCTGTGCGGAGCACCTGCACGGGTCGATCGTCCGCCGCCTGGCGATTGCCGTCGGGGCGCCGATGATCTGTGTCGCCTGCCGCGCCGGCGACGCCCCGGAGGCGACCGACACACCATGACCGAACGGCTCTATTACACCGACGCGTATTGCTCAACGTTCACCGCGCGCGTCGTCGATCGCGCGGAGGATGGACGGCGCGTCTGGCTCGATCGGTCGGCATTCTACCCGACCTCGGGTGGGCAGCCGCACGATCTGGGCACCCTCGAGGGCGTCCCCGTGGTGGACGTCGTCGACGAGGACGAACGCGTGGCGCACCTGCTGGAGCGACCGCTCGCCGCGACCACGGTGACGGGCACGGTGGATTGGGCGCGGCGCTTCGACTTCATGCAACAGCACACGGGGCAGCACCTGCTCTCGGCCATCTTCGCGGACCGCTTTGGGTGGGAGACCCTCTCGGTGCACTTCGGGGCAGACTACGCGACGATGGACCTTGGGGTGGAGGTGGTGCCACCGGCGGCCATGGTCGAGGCGGCGGAGCTGGCCAACGCCGCCATCGTCGCGAACCACGCGGTGTCGGTGAGCTTCGAGGACGCGGCGACGGCCCAGGGGTTGCGCAAGCCGACGGATCGTGCGGGCTCCATCCGCATCGTGACCATCCATGGACTCGATCGCTCGGCGTGCGGCGGCACCCATGTGCGCGCGACCGGCGAGATCGGGGGGATCCTCCTGCGGCGCCAGGAGAAGATGAAGAAGAACGCCCGCATCGAGTTCCTCTGTGGCCACCGCGCCATGCGACGCGCGCGCGCGGACTACGAGGTCCTGGTGCGGATGGCGGCAGCGGCCTCGGCGTCCATCGACGAGCTGCCGGCGCTGGTGGCCGCGCAGGTGGCCGAACTCAAGGCGTCGGATCAGGCACGACGCAAGCTGGAGGACGAGGTAGCCGCGATGCGGGCGCGCACGGCGTGGGAAGGCACGGCGCCGGATGCGGCCGGCATGCGCTGGCACCTCGAGGTCCGACCCGCTGGCCGGGCCGATGAGGCACGTGCCTTTGCAATCGCCTTTGCGGCACAGCCGCGCGCCGCGTACCTGCTGCGCTGCGACGAGCCGCGCGCGGTCCTCCTCGCGACCTCCACCGACAGCGGGATCGACGCGGGGCAGGTGCTGAAGGGGCTGCTCCCCGCGCACGGCGGCAAGGGCGGCGGGTCGCCACGGCTGGCGCAGGGCAGCCTGCCGGATGCGGCGTCGCTGGCCGCCACCTGGGACGCGTTAGGCGCCCTGCGCACGGGGACCACATGAACCTCCCCCGCCTTCGCGTCCGGCACACCGTCATCCCCGCCAACGCGGTGCGGGCGAGCGCCGGCGTCCTCGCCGTCATGAGCGGGGTGGTGCGCAAGGGACCCTGGGAGCTCCCCCGTCAGTTTCGCATCGCGACGGTGATGGGGAGTACGGAAATCGACCTCCGCGAGGCGGTCCTCGCCGAGGGGGAGTCGCACATCGAGGTCTTCTGCCTGTTTGGGTCGGTCGAGATCACCGTGCCCAGCGGGGTCGAGGTAGTGGTGGACGGCGATGCCTTCGCCGGGGAGTTCAGCCACACGCCGGACCCGTCGGTCCCGATCGACCCGGGCGCCCCGCGCATCGTGATCCACGGGAGTGCCTACTTCGGGGCGGTGGAATGCGACGCGCGCATGGCGGGTGAGAGTGAGGGCCAGGCCAAGAAGCGCATCCGCCTGGCGCGCCGCAGCGGCTGACCCCTCGCGCCGATCGCGATCCCGCCGTATTGTAGGCCGTGCACGCCCCTCCCGGGCGATTCCTAATGGAGAAAAACCAATGGAGTCCGCGCTGCTGGCATGGTTGGGTGGGATCGGGTCGACCGCGTTTCGCTGGTCCCTGATGGCGTTCGTGGTGATCAATGGGGTGTCGATCGCCGCACTGATCCTGACGCGCGACCGCGCGTTGGTGAATCGATGGACGGGACGCGTCCTCGCCGCCAACCTCGTCCTCGCCGGGACAGGCCTGGGGATCCCCCTGGTCACCTCGATGACGCGACTCGCGCTGGCGGCCGTGATGCCCGGCGGGGTGAGGGAAGCAGTCCCCGCCATGCGGTTTGACGACGGGGCGGCGGCGGTGCAGCTCGAGGTTCGGGCGAAAGACTGAACGGTTCGTCCCACGGAGGTCACGCCCTGCGGCGACTGCTGCGGGGCGTTCGCCTTTCCCAGACTACGATGGTGGCATGACAACTCGACGTGATTTCCTGAAAGGGGCTGCGCTGGCTGGCACCGGGCTGGCCGCCGGGGTGCGGACCGCCGCCGCCGGGGGCCATGCCGCGCGAGGCCAGGGGCTCAACCTGCTGATCCTCGGGGGAACTGGCTTCATCGGGCCACACCTGGTGCGGGAGGCGGTGGCCCGCGGACATCGCGTCACCACGTTCACGCGGGGGCGTCGGGATGCCGACCTTCCCGCTTCGGTGACGCGCCTCGTCGGGGACCGGAACGGGCAGCTGCAGGCGCTCGAGGGCAAGCGGTGGGACGCGGTGATCGACGACTCGGCGACCAACCCGGACTGGGTGCGCCAGTCCATCGCGGTCCTCCGGGGGAATGTCGGCCAGTACCTCTTCACCTCCTCCACCGGGGTCTACTACCCGTACCTGCGGCGTGGGGTGGACGAGTCCGATGCCGTGCGCACGGTGCAGCAGGACGAGAAGGACGGATCCGAGACCTACGCGGTGCAGAAGGCCAACTGTGAAAAGCAGGTGATGGAGGCCTTCGGGGCCGGGGGCATCGTGGTGCGCCCGACCTACATCATCGGCCCGGGGGACACGACCGATCGCTTTCCCTACTGGCCGGTGCGGCTGGCGAAGGGCGGGGAGACCCTCGCCCCGGGGCGGCCGGAGGATCCCGTGCAGATCGTGGATGTGCGCGACCTCGTCGCCTTCATGGTGAAGCTGGTGGAGGATCGCAAGGGCGGGCTCTACAACGCGGCGGGGCCGCGGGAGGTGCTGACCTTCGGCGCCTTCCTGCAGGACGCCGCACGCGCCATCCGTTCCACCTCGACATTCACCTGGATTCCCGACCACGCGTTCCTGAAGGCGCACGGGATCCAGGGGGCGGTGCCGTGGATCATGCTGGAGGGGAACAACGAGGGGCACACCTCCATCAAGAACGCGAAGGCGGTCGCCGCGGGACTGCGCTTTCGGCCCCTGGCCGAGACCGTGCGTGACACGCTGGCGTGGTGGCCGTCGGTCCCGGAGGCCCGGCGCAATGCCCCGCGCTTCGCGATTTCCGCGGAGAACGAGGCGAAGGCGCTGGCGGACTGGAAGGCGCGTTAGGCGCTCAACCGGTCGCCGCGGGTGCGGCGACCGGTGGGCCGTTCCTTACGGCCGGCGGTCGCGCCGATCTTCCCGGCGATCGCGGCGGTTCTCGGCGCGGTCGCGCACGTCTTCCTTGCGATCCCGCACATCCTCGCGCCGGTCGCGCACGTCCTCGCGGCGATCCCGCACGTCCTCGATCCGGTCCCGGCGTCCGCCGTCGTGCATCGCGTCCCGGACGTCCTCGCGTCGGTCGCGGACATCCTCGCGACGATCCCGCACGTCTTCCTTGCGATCGCGGCGGTTCTCGGCGCGGTCCCGGCGATCCTCGCGGCGATCGCGCACATCTTCCATGCGGTCGCACGGCATGCGGTAGCAGCGCGGCGGCGGGTTCTGCGCGCCAGCGGTCGAGGCGAGGACGACGAGGGCAGCGGCGAGCGGGGCAATCCGGGTCGAGCGCATGGGA
>JAEUJL010000069.1 GCA_016794835.1 Gemmatimonadota bacterium
CATCCCGCTGGCCCAGGGGCAGTTCGACTTCAGCTGGACCGACCGCGTGACCGGGAAGTACAAGGCGGTCTTCGACTCGCCCGAGGCCAATGATGGGGCCGCCTTGTTCCGCGCGGTCGCCTGGTGCGACATGTACAAGGATGCCTATGGCACCGATCGCAAGGACATGTCCCCGGTGGTCGTCTTTCGGCATGCCGCGATGCCGATGATCATGAAGAACGAGTTCTGGGAGGCCTACGAGGTGGGCAAGTCCCGGAAATGGAAGGACGAGCAGGGGAAGAAGTGGGCGATGAAGAACCCGTTGAGCACGGGCGGGGCCGAACTCCCGGCGGCGCAGGCGAAGTACAAGATCGAGCCGTTCCTGGCCTCCGGCGGGATCGTCCTCGGATGCAACTGGGCGTTTGGGAACATCGTCGGCATGGTCCGCGAGAAGGACAAGCTGAATGCCGCCGAGGCGCGGCAGAAGGCGATCTCGCTCATGGTCCCGGGGGTCATCCTGCAGCCCAACGGGATCTTCGCCGCCCTGCGCGCGCAGGAAGCCGGCTGCCACTACGTGCTCGCGTCCGGCGCGTAGGCGTCACGGCGGCCCATCCGCGATACAGCGCCGTGGGCCTCCCACGGCGCTGTTCATATCTTGCCGCCTGCCGTCTAGCCCTTGAGCCGAACGACGTACAGCGACGGCCATAATTTCCCCGTCACCAGCAGCGTCCCCGGCTGCGGCCCGAGCGAGATCCCGTTGAAGACCTCCGCCCCGTACGGGCGTTGCGCCTTGGGCCACAACGAGGCGAAGTCGTAGAGCTTGACCACCTGCCCCGTCGCCGGGTCGATCCTGGCGATCCAGTCGGTCTCGTACACGTTGGCGAGGATCATCCCGTCCACCCATTCCATCTCATTGATCTTCGGGAACGGGCTCCCCTCGTACGTGACCTTCACGGCCTTCTGCTGCTGCAGCGTCTGCGGGTCCAGCCAGCGCAGCGAGTCGGAGCCGTCGCTCATGATGATGGCCGAGCCGTCCGTCGCCAGCCCCCATCCCTCTCCCTTGTAGGTGAAGGAATCGAGCGGCGCAAAGGTGGCGGCATCGTAGATGTAGCCCACCCCGCTTTCCCAGGTCAGCTGGTAGAGCTTGCCGTTGAGCTTGATCAACCCTTCCCCGAACCGATTGTCCGCCAGGCGGCGCGACTGCAGCACCCGCCCGGTCGTGAGGTCGACGCGACGGAGCTCGGAATGGGTGTACTGCCCGGTGCTCTCCAGCATCACGCTGTCATCCCACAACAGCCCCTGCGTGTAGGCCGCCGTGTCGTGCGGGTACGTGGCCAGCACCTCGAACGGCGCGTCGACCTCGGCGCCCCGGACCTTGTCGCAGCCATGCACGCCCATCACGGCCACGGCCAGCGCGCCTAACGTCATCAATCGGGTGGTGGTTGCCATCGTCATCATCTGTCGTGGTGTGGTGGCCCTGGACACCAGGCCAGCGACCGTGTCTTCGCAGGGGCCGGGATCGACCGGCCGAGGGTGGTGACGCTCCCGGTGCGTACCCCGCTGCCCCGCCGGAGGTGCGCGTCGGGTGAAGCTATTGGACAGACCCGCTCACGGGCCAGCGCGTACCCCCACACCGCGGCCCGGTGCGAGGACCGAACGGTCACTCGGCGCCGCTCGCGAGCGCGGCGACGAAGATCCGGTCGACCTGGCGATCGCTCCCGAGCCAGAACACCGTCTCCGCCCGGTCGACGAAGCCCTCTTTCGCATAGAACGCCTTGGCCCGCTCGTTCCCGCTCCAGACGCTGAGCCACAGATCGCGCCCCCCCAGCTCGCGGGCCGCAGCCCGCACGCGCTGCATGAGGTGCTGGGCCAGCCCCTGCCCATGCCAGGGACGGTCCACATAAAACCGGTACAGCTCCACCGGCGCCTCCAGGTCGAGCGGCTCCCCGGGTTCCCCGCGTCGCACCTGGGCGAACGCGGCCAGCACGCCATCCACTTCGACGAGGAAGGTCACCGTGTCGCGATCAGCGAGTTCTGCGCCCTGTTGCGCCACCCCGTAGGCGCGAGCCAGGTACGCCGCCATGTCCTCCGCCGTCGTCGTATGGCGGAAGGTCTCCTCGAACGTCCGCGAGGCAAGCGCCGCGAGCGCACCCGCATCGGCGGGGATGCCGCGCCGGATCCGGAACGAGGTGGTCATCGGGGCGAAGTTTACACACGCCCGGGCCCGGCGGCATCATAGCTACGATGCGCGCCCTTGCCCGTTCCCTGCGCCGCCACCCGGCGTCGACCGCCGCCGCCGTGGGCATGGCGGCGATCGGGATCGCGATGCTCACCGTCGCGCTCACCCTGCATGATGCGGCTCACTGGCGCGGGCTCCCCTTCCCGGGAGCGCATCAGATGGTGGTGCTCACCTCCAGCCACGTGAGCCCCCGCGAGGTGCGGTCGCGCGTGGCCTGGTCGTTCCCACGATTGCAGCTGCTCCGCGACCGCGCCACGACAGTCGACCTCGTTTCGCCCTGGCGGCCGGCCTCCGTGACGCTCACCACCGGAGAGACTCCGCAGGTGATCGCCGGAGAGTTTGTCTCTCCCGAGTACTTCACCCTCACCGGTGTCGCCCCCGTCGACGGACGTGCATTCAGCGCCGATGAGGATCGGCCCGCGACCGCCGTTCCCGTGGTGGTGATCGCAGCGGGGCTCCGCGACCGGTTGCGACAGGACGGCACCCCAATCACGGTCGGCACGCCGCTCCAGCTCAACGGCCAACCCGTCACGGTGATCGGCGTGATGCCTGCCTCGTTCCGGGGCCTCACCGGCAGCGCGGAGTTCTGGTTGCCCACGCCGATGGCACCGGTGCTGACCTATCCGGAGTACCTCACCACCAACCAGGATTTCATCACCCTCCTGGCCCGGCGGCGCCCCGGGGTGGCGGACGACGCCGTCCGGAGTGAGGTCGCCGTGCTCGCGGCCGCGGGATATCGCGCCATGCCCTCCGACGACGTCCGCGAGGACGTGACTGTGGGCGGCGAGGTGCAGTCGTTAGGCGCGGCGCGGCTGCGCCCCGAGGTGAGCCGCGCATCCTCCCTGCTGGTCACCGGCGCCACCGTGCTCTTCCTGCTGACCCTGGCCAACCTCGCCGCGCTGGTGATGGGCCGCGCCGTGGCGCGACGCCGTGAATCCGCGGTGGGGCTGGCGCTCGGCGCCACACCGCTCCGCCTGTGGCGACAGTTCGCTGCCGAAGGTGCGGCGCTCGTGGCCGGTGGGGCCCTGGTCGCACTGGTCACGCTGACGGGATGGTGGCTGGCGAACGGGTCGCTCGATCCGCTCGGCACCCTCGGACGCGGCTTCTTCAGCACCTGGACCGCCGTGACGGTCGACCTGCGACTACTGGGCTGGTGGATCCTCGTGTCCACGCTGGCGGTGCTGATCATCGCCGCGATCCCGGCCACATGGGCCGCGCGACGCGTGACCCTCGGCGACTTGCGTGCCGGATCGCACGCGGCGGCAGCCACGGGGGTGTCGCTCCGCCGCCCCGGCGTGGGAGCGGTCCTCCTCGGCGTCGAGGCGTTGCTGGCGGTGGTCCTGGTGGGCGCGGCGGCACAGCTGCTTGAGAGCTATCGCCGCGTCCAGTCGGCGACGATCGGCGTGGACGTGGAACGCGTGCTGACCTTCGAGGTGCAGCCTTCGGAACGCGATGTGCCCGCCGATGCCGCGCCTGCATTCGTGGGTCGCGTCCTGGACGCGTTGTGCACCGTCCCTGGCGTCGTGTCCGCCAGCGTGGACGGCGGTGCGCCGCTGAGCGGCAGCGCAAGCACCGGCCTGCAGGTCGTGGGACGCGCCGAGGCGGGAGGGGGCGATCCCCCCATGGTGTTGCGGCACTACGTCGGCGAGGACCACTTCTCCACGTTAGGCATCCCGGTCCTGGCGGGCCGCGGGTTCCACGCGACGGATCGCGAGGGGGCACCGCGGGTCGTCGTGATCAGCGCCTCCGCGGCGCGGCAGTACTTTCCCGCGGGCGACGCGGTCGGGCAACGCGTCTGGTTCACCGGCAGCACCATGACGTCCCCGGACAGCAGCGGCGAGATCGTGGGCATCGTTGGCGACGTGCGCTACGATCCGCCGTTAGGCGCACACACCACCGCCAGCTTCTACACCCCCTATCGACAATTCACGTATGGCTGGCGCGTGTACTTCGTCAAGGTGACGGGTGATCCCCGCGCGATGGAGCGACCGCTCGCCGCGGCGGTGAGCCGGGTGGCCCCGGGGCTACCGCTCCGCAACGTGCGCCCGCTGGCCGAGGTGCTCCACCATGCCCGTGCGACCCCGCGGCGCGCGGCGTCCGGGACGACCGCCCTCGCGGTGCTCGGCCTCCTCCTCGCCGCCTGTGGGACATGGGCGGTGGTGTCACATGCCACGGCCCAGCGCACCCGCGACATCGCCATTCGCATCGCGCACGGCGCAACGACGGCTGGCGTCCTGCGACTCGTGTTGATCGATGGGTTGGCCTGGCCCATGGCAGGACTCACGACCGGCGTCGCGTGCTCGATCGCCGGATCCGGGGTGCTGCGCGCCCTCCTCTACGGCGTCGCCCCCGGTGCGCCACTGACCGTGGTGGCCGGTGCGGCCGTGTTCGCCCTCGCGGCCCTGGTCGCGTGCCTGCTCCCCGCGTGGCGGGCGACACGCGTCAACCCGATCGACGCCCTGCGCGCCGATTGACCGCTCGGCGGTCGCTACCGGCCTTCGTCATCCCGAAAACTGTCCAGCGCCGCGCAGGACGTACGCCCTTACCCGCGCGCCTTCCATTCCCGCAGGATCCGTGCGTCCCGCTCGAGGTCGATCTTGAGCCCCTCGATCGCCGCGGCTGGCGCGGTCTTGTACCAGGCCAACGTGTCCACCGCGGTCTCGCGCAGCGGCCGGAAGGTGAGCCCCTTGGCGACCGCGCGTGCTGCGCTGATGCGCATGATCCCGTGCGCAGCCGGGGGAACGACCATCGGGAAGTTCACCTTTTGCTGCTGAAGGAACGGCAGCTCGACCCAGGTGAAGGTGGCCGTCGATTTCAGGCCGACCCGGATCTCCTCGAGGTACGAGGCCAGCGTCACCGTCGAGGCCGAAGGCCCGGCCACGTTGTAGATCCCGGCATGCCCCTGCTCGGCGCAGCGCAGCGCAAAGTCGGCGAGGTCCCGCACGTCGATGTGCTGCACCGGGGCGTCTGGTGCGCCTGGCGCGATCACCTCCCCTCCCTTGTCGATCCGCACCGGCCAGTAGGTGAAGCGATGCGTGGGGTCCCCGGGACCCGCGACGATGTGCAGGCGAAGGATGGTTCCCTTGTTACCATACGCCTCCTGCACCGCCTGCTCGCAGAGCACCTTGAGCTCCCCGTAGTACTTGTTGACGTCTTCGCTGGCAGGGTCCGGGGCCTTGAGGAGCGCGGAGTCCTCGTCGTACCGCTCCGCCCCGACGGGGTACACGGAGCCGGTCGAGATGAAGATGTACCGACCGACGTTAGGCGCGAGCAGCTTGGCCGTGTCACGCACATGGCGCGGGACATAGCCGCTGTTGTCGATCACCACGTCCCAGGCACGGCCCTTGAGCGCGTCGATCTTCCCGTCGCGATCGCC
>JAEUJL010000089.1 GCA_016794835.1 Gemmatimonadota bacterium
GAGGATTCCTTCTCCTCGATGATCGCCCGCGCCCGCATGACGATCTTGCCGCGCCCCGTCTCCTGGTAATCCTTGATCCCCGCGCGGCCGTAGATGTACCCGCCCGTGGGGAAGTCCGGCCCCTTCACGTGCGTGCGCAGCTCGTCGACCGTGATGTCGGGATTCTCGATGAGGGCGATCGTGGCCGCGACCACCTCCCGCATGTTGTGCGGCGGGATGTTCGTGGCCATGCCCACCGCGATGCCGGACGACCCGTTCACCAGCAGGTTGGGGAAGGCGGCCGGCAGCACCTTCGGCTCCGTCAGGCGATCATCGAAGTTCGGCGCAACGTCGACCGTGTTCTTGTCGATGTCGTTGAGCAACTCGATGGCCATCGTCGTGAGCTTGGCCTCGGTGTAGCGATACGCCGCCGCGGGATCGCCTTCCACCGAGCCGAAGTTCCCCTGCCCGTCCACCAGCGGATACCGCAGCGAGAAGTCCTGCACCATGCGCACGAGCGCATCGTAGACCGCGCTGTCACCGTGGGGGTGGTACTTGCCGAGCACCTCACCGACGACCGTTGCAGACTTCTTGTAGGGGCGCCCCGGCGTCAACCCGAGATCGTTCATCGCGAAGAGGATGCGACGGTGCACGGGCTTGAGCCCGTCACGCACATCCGGCAAGGCGCGAGACACGATCACGCTCATCGAATAGTTGATGAACGATTCCTTGATCTCTTCGTCGATCAGGCGCGGCAGGATGCGCTCGCGCTGGTTGGGAGCGGTCATGGACCCGGGGTTGTCGGGGAGTTTCCGGCGGTTGCGACGGACGCGGCAATATACCCGAACCCCAGCCGAAACTCCAGCCTGCGCGGTGCGCGCAAAGTGCGAAGCCGCAACGACTTACGCCGACTCAGCACCGACCCGGCGCGGCGACAGGGCGCATCCGACAGCGCCTGTCTCATTCCGTTCCAATCATCCGGGTCATCTCGTTATAGGCGAGCGCAACCGTGGCATTCGCTAAACCATTGCGGGCAAACGACTTACCTGGCTGCCGTCGTCGGGCACGCCCCCTGCCTTGGTGGCTGGACGTACACCAACCCACTCCTGGAGCCACTGACATGTCTCGCCTCGCCGCCGCCGCACTTCTCCTCACCTCCATCGTCGCCTGCTCCACCGACTCGCGCGCACCCTTCGAGCCTTCCACCGACCTCGCCGTCAGCGGGGGCGTGAGCGCCTCGGCCGCCACCGCACTCGTTCGCTGTGAAGTCCGCACGGGCCGTCGGTCCAAGATCTCCGTTGACGGCAACAACCTCGCGATCGGCGGCTCCTATTCCGCCCGCGTGCGCTCGGGAGGCAACACCGCGTCCTCGCCGATGGCCGCCGCGATCGGTGACGAGGCGGAGTTCGATTTCGACAGCAACCCGGCGGACATCGCCCAGGGCGCCACGGCGATTGCCCGCTCCTTCATCGCGGTCCAGGCCTCGGGCCCGGACGTCACGGCGGACATCCTCAATGCATCGGGCGTCGTGGTGGCCAGCGGCGCCGCAGACTGCCGCGTGCGCTGAGGCGCGGGCCCGTGCCGGCGAGGGAGCAGCCCCCTCCCTCGCCATCGCTCACCGCACGCAGGCCAGGACCGGGGATTCGAACAGGTTGTTGACCATCGCGCGTTGTGCCGTCGTCGCCGCGAGCCGCTGCGCATTCCGCAGGGCCGTACACGCGCGCGTCGACGGCGACCCGGCCTGGCCGTGGGCATTCACGAGGGCCAGGTAGGTCCAGGTGCTATCCGCCGCGTTCGCCATCCGCGGCAGCAGGCGCTCGAGGACGGGAATGGCGGCGCGCGCCTCGGCCTCACCGCTCGCGTCATCGCGCAAGACGTCTTGCACCGAGTCGCGACGGGCCAAGGCGTCAGCGTCGGTCTCTGCAGATGCTGTCTCGGACGCCACGGGTCGGGGCTCCGCCGATGGGGCCACGGTCGAGGCGACCGGCGCGGCCACCTGGGGAGTCGATGTCGCGCCCCCCTGTTCCGCGGCCCTTCGTTGCGGCTCGCCACGGGGCGCCGCGGTATCCGTGGTCCCACCGGCCGGCTCCGCGACGACCCCCGCCGGCGTGACGGAAGGCGCTTCCGGACGACGGCTCGCGAGGTAGCCGACGATCCCGACCACGACCACGGCCGCCCCAGCGAGCCACACGCGTGATCGGCTGCCGCCTGCGGCCGGCGGCGGAGACGCAGGTCGGTCGACGGTGGGGGCACTCGCGGGTGTCGGTTGCGCCGTGGGGACGGCCACACTGGACGATGGCGTCACGCTGCGCATCGTGAGCGGCGTGCGGCCCCGGAGCACCGGCTCACTCGTCCATGCCTCCACCGCCGCGACCACGGCCTCCCCGAATTCGAGCGCGGTCGCCGGGCGGCCCGCGGGATCCCGATCGAGGGCGCGATCAAAGACCGCTTGCAGCTCCGCGGGCCACGACTCACCCGGCAGGGCCTCCGCCAGGGGCCGCGGCGCCTCCATCATGCGGGCGGCCATCGCACGCTCCGGCGTGGCCGCGACAAACGGAAGGGTCCCGGTGAGGGCATTGTAGGCAACCAGCGCCAGCGCATACACGTCGCTCCGCGCATCCAGCTCCTCGCCCAGGAACTGCTCGGGGCTCATGAACTCCGGCGTCCCGACGACCATCCCCGTCCGCGTGAGGCGCGTGCGCGAGCCACCGTCGGCCGCCTTCGCAATCCCGAAATCCACGACCTTGCACCGATCCACCCCGGATTCATCAGTGACCACCATGATGTTGTCCGGCTTGAGGTCGCGATGCACGATCCCGATCCGGTGCGCCGCATCCAGCCCTTCCGCCACCTGGTAGGTGATGCGCGCGGCGCGCACCGGGGAGAGGCGCCCCACCTCGCTGACCAGGGCGTGCAGGCTCCGCCCCGGCACGTACTCCATGGCGAGGTAGACCGAGCCCTCCCGCGTTTCGCCGAAGTCGAACACCCGTGCCACCCGATCATTCTCGATGCGCGCCGCGTTGGCTGCCTCGCGATTGAAGCGCGCCACGGCCTCGGGGTCGGCAATCATCCCCGGATGCAGGACCTTGATCGCCGCCTGCTGCGGCAGGCGGACGTGCCGCGCCAGGTAGACCCGCCCCATCCCGCCCTCGCCCAGGAGTCGCTCCACCAGGTACCGATCAGCGACCACGCTGCCCACCAGGTCGTTGCCGCCATTCTCCAGGATGAGAGTGGCCCCATCTGCGGCGCAGAAGACGCTCGCATCGGGATAGCTGACAGAGCACACCGGACAGACCTTGGCCATGATTTTGCTATTGACGAGTTCGCCTTGGACACGCGAGGTTGCGTGTCCCGCACCACTCCTCCCTCCGTATCCGCCCATGCTTCGCGCCCGGACCCTCCTCGCGCTTGCGAGCCTGACCGTTGGAGCCACCCACGCCGTGGCCCAATCGCCGACCAGCGACCGTCGACCGACCCTCGCCGTCCTCTACCTGACCAACGGCGCCCTGGTCGAACATGACTCCTACGCCCCGCTCAGCAAGGGGATGGCGGAGATGCTCATCACCGAGCTCGCCCAGAACACCGGCGTGCGCGTGGTGGAACGCGACCGCCTGCAGACGCTCATCGAGGAGCAGAACCTGCAAGCGACCGACCGCGTCGACCAGGCGACGGCCGTCAAGCTCGGCAAGACGCTGGGCGCGCGGCACATGCTCATGGGCGCGTTCGTCATCGATCCCAAGCAGAACATGCGCATTGACGTGCGCGCCGTGAACACCGAGACCTCGGCGATCGACTACGTCGAGACGGTGAGCGGGAAGGCCGACCGGCTGCTCGAGTTGGTCATCCAGCTCGGCCAGAAGCTCAACGCCGGCCTCAAGCTCCCGGAGCTGAAGGTCGCCAGCGCCACGGTCCCCGCCGCGAAGAGCGCCAACCAGTTCAAGGCCCTCATGGCGCTCAGCCGCGCGCTCGAGGCCGAGGACCGGAACAACGTCGCCGAGGCGAAGACCCAGTATCGCAACGCCCTCGCCCTCAATCCCGATTTCGACCGGGCCAAGGCCCGGCTGGCGTCGATCGAACGCGTGACCCAGTAACCCACCGCGCATCGGTTCCCTGTGATGGATCAGGGAACCGGTGCAAAGCGCGCCGTGATGCGTTGGGGCTCCAGGATGGTGGCGACGCAGCTGGCCCCAACCGTCGCGCGGCACCCGCCGAGCCAGCCCTGCAGTTGCGAGTTGGCGTCCGGTTGTGCGACGATGGTCAGTGACGTCCCGGGCAGCACGTAGCCCACACAGCCGCCGGAGACCACGCCGCCCGCGAGGGTGCAGGTCATCCCCAGGGCGCTGAGCGACCCGCCACCAGTTCCCGCCGGGAGCAACTCGACGCGCAGGCCAGGCTCGAACCGCGGGGCCAGCTGGAGGTCACCGGTCACCCGAATGGTGCAGGGCGCCCCAAGGGTGCATGCCCCACCCAGTGACGCCAACACGCTGCCCACCGCCGGGGTGTTCGCCAGCTGGAGGGTCGCACCCCATGCGATGGAGAGCTGGCACGGCGCCGGCGCGGTTCCCGGCACGAGGGAACACACCGTCACCCCGTTCACCGTCGTGACGCCCCCGCCGGCACCGGACGGCGTCGTGGTCAGCGTGAAGCGCCGCAGGGCGATGCGCGCCGTCACGGCGGTCGCGGCATTCACCGTCAGCTGGCACGTCGTCGCCGCGCAATCGCCGGCGAACCCCTGGAAGACGCTGGATGTCGCCGCAGCTACGGTCACGGTCACCGCCGAGCCGACGTTGACCAGGACCACGCAGGTCGGCGACGCGGCACCGAGCACCTGGACGCACGCGGGCTGGCCATTCACGAGGACCGTCCCCTCCCCGTCGCCAACACCGCTGAGGGTCAGCGGCACCTGGCGCGGCACAAAGGTCGCCGTCACCTGGCGTGCCGCGAGGAGGCGGGTCGTGCAGGTGGTCGCGGTGAGCGACTGACACTCCCCGCTCCACCCGGCAAAGGTGGACCGGGGGTCCGCGACGGCCTGCAGCGTGACGTTTGTCCCCCACGGCTCCGAGGCGGCGCAGGATCCACTCACGCGCCCACCCACGGCCAGCGTACACGCCAGCGACACCGTCGCCGCCGTGACCTGACCCGCCCCCTTCCCCCCCACGCTCACGACCAATCGCTGTTCATCGTGGAAGCGAGGCCGGACGAACGTCCGCCCACCCGACAGCGGCGCGACACACCGCGGGTTGGCCAGGGCCGCACAGCCACTCTCCCATCCACTAAAGGTCTGGCGCCGCGGCGCACCGGCGACGCGAGCCTCCAGCTCCACACTGTCGGTGCTGACCAGCACGCGGCAGGTCCCCGACACCGCGTTGCCCTTCACGACGCAATCGAGGCCACCCGAACCCACCACGCGCCCCTCACCGTCGCCACCACCAGGCTCCACGATCACCTCTCGCCCCGGCGCAAACACGGCGCGCGCGGAGAGCGCACGATCCGCCGTCACCTCGCAGGGCTGGTCGTCCCGGACGGCGGCACAGGCGCCTCCCCAGCCGACAAAGCGCGACCCCGCCATCGGCGAAGCGCGCAACGTGATGACGGACCCGTGCGCAACACTCACGCGGCAGCTCCCGGTCGTGGCGGCCGCGCTGCCTGCGCAGCTCAACCCGTTGCCGTCCACGCGACCGCTGCCCTCGCCGTCCAGCTGGACGGACACCGCGCGCGGCGCGTGGAACCCCAGGCGAAGGGTCACATCGCGCGCGCCGACGTCGATCACACAGGTCTCACGGTCCGCCGTCGGACAATCGCCACCCCACGCGGCGAACCTTGCTTCCGCCTCGGTGGTCGTCGCGACAGCCGCGACCGCGCGCACGGCCACGCGCTCGCCCTCGGCGACCAACACGGCGCAGCTCCCCTGTACGTCGCGCGCATCGATCCGGCAGTCGAGCGACCCACCGACCGCGCTCCCGCGT
Source organism: Gemmatimonadota bacterium (assembly GCA_016794835.1). GTDB lineage: Bacteria > Gemmatimonadota > Gemmatimonadetes > Gemmatimonadales > Gemmatimonadaceae > RBC101. Next base: position 5,946 of record JAEUJL010000089.1, read on the forward strand.
CCATCCCCATCACCTGCAATGGCGACACGACGCAGCGCGAGGAAGCCGGCGGTCACCGTACGTGGCGCATCCACCACAAGCTGACATGTGGCGGCCGCGCCGCCACACGACTCTCCCCACGTGGCAAAGCGGCTCCCCGTCTCGGAGCTCGCCTGGAGCTTGACGACGGAATCGGCGGCGAATCGCGCCGCACAGCTCCCACGCGCACTCCCACCGCTCACGACGCAATCGAGCCCGGCCGGCGTCGAGACAATGCGGCCGATCCCGGCACCGGAACCGGCACGCACGATCACTTCCATCGGTGCGCGAGCCACCCGCAGGGCGACGTGCCGCGACACCGCACCATGCGTTGCCGTGATGCGGACGACCCCAGGCGCGCGGGCGGTGACGGTCCCCACACTGTCGACGGTGGCGACCCCCGGCGCATCCGAGCTCCAGGTGACGACGCGTCCTGCCACCGCCGCCCCTGCGCGATCACGAATCGTGGCCGACAGGGCCACCGTGCTTCCCACGATCGACGATACCGCGGCCCCATCAGCCAGCAGGCCCGACGGTCCGCGCAGTTCGACCGCGGCGATCTCGAAGAGCGAGACGGGTTCCTGCACCTGCGCGGTGGCTCCCGGTTGCAGCAGGAGGGGCCCCAGCAGTTGCCGATCCACCGTCTGGCCATCGACCACCAGCGCGAGCGCCAGCATCACCTGGCACCCCTTCCCGTCCGGTCCCGCGCGGCGCTGCCCATCGGCCAGGCAGGCTCCCAGGTCCACGGCCAGCGGCACGGCCTGCTCCGCAGCATTTGTCAACACCAGCGTGCGTTCCAGCAGGCGAGCGGCGGTGCCCTCGGTGCGCAGGTAGCTCCCGACCACCCCCAGCTCAACGGTCGTGGCCCCGCGGGTCGCTGGCAGCGAGGCGAGCAGCGCGACCTGCGCGGGGAGCACGGTCCCTTCGCGACCGGGCGTCAACACGTCGCCGAGTCCCCCGCATCCGGCGAGGACCAACGGCGCCGACAGCCACACCCGCCACCTCTTCGTCCGCATATGCATCAGAAACGTCCCTGGAGAACCAACCCACTGGTGAACCCACGAAACGCGCGGGACGGTAACACCCCCGCTCGCGTCCCAAGCACGCCGGCCTGACCCCGCAGGTACGGCTGCACGACGACCGGCCCAAGCCCCGAGCGAAGCCCGACGGTCATCTCGCCGGCGCGCACGGCGCGCGTGGCGAGGCCAACGTCGGTGGCGAGCCCGCTATGTACGCGGGCCGCGGCACCAAACACGACGTCCGTTCCCGGCCGGACCGGGCGCGCGGCCCGCACCCCACCCTCGACGTAGCGCCCGCTCGACCCGCCCACCGTGATGCCATCGCGTGCATACCGCGCGCGCCACAGCGCCGAGGAGTACAGCACCACCTCGCGCCAGCGGGACGCGCCCAGCTGGAGTTGCGCATCGGCCGTCAGCACCGGCCCCAGCTGCACGGTCGCCAGGGGAGCGGCTCCCGCGCCGGCGCCATCGGTCCCGCCGCGCAGCCGGTCCGCCCGGAAGACATCCGCGGCGAGCCCCAGGTTGAGCCGATGCACGCCGACCAAACGCTCGGCAGCCATCGACGTCCGCATGACGCTCCCCGGGCGAAAGTCCGCCGCTTCGGTGCCCGCGGTCAGCGCGGCGACGGGCTGGTAGCGGCCGCGATGCTCGAACGAGCCCCCGAGGGCCACCGTCCACGGGCCGGCGAGCCGTGAGGCCACCAGCCCCAGGATCCCGCTGGGCCCCGTCCCGACCGGCGTGCTGCCTAACGCGAGGGCCGGCGCCACCAGCACGCGCAGCGCACTGTATTCGCCGTCGCCCAGGTTCGTGCGCCCGGTGGGGGCGTTGACCCCGACGGTGGCAACGAGGCCGTCCACGAGGAAGCGCCCCGTCGCCCGCACCCGCACATCGCTCGTGCCACGCAGGGTGACGTCACCAGCCACCCCGGTGCGCGCGTCGTCGAACGTCACCCGCCCGATCGCATGGAGCGCGGTGACGTCCAGCCGCCATCCCGCACCTAACGAGCTCGCCACGGCGACCGGGAGGGTCAGCTGGGTGGCGCCACGCACGCGCACCGAGTCGCGACCGGCGAAGCCGAATTGCTCGACCCCCCCGCCCCCGAACCGCACGACATCCACGGCCGCCCCCAGCCCGGCGGCGTGCCGTGTGACCAGGCGCGACTGCGCCGTGGCCACGCCACTAACGGCCACCAGCCCTGCCAGCACCCAGGCGCGTCTCATGGGCGGCGCACGGTGATGACCACCGTCACGGTGGTGCCAGGGAACGCCGGATCACCCACCCCACCCAGCGGGCGGGTCTGCGAGGTGATGTGGTCGATCGGCCGGTTCAGGCGATCGACCACCGAGATCACCGGCGCCTCGACGCCGCGGATCCCCGGCAGGAGGGTCGCGGTGCCGGCAACGGCCGACGCGCGCCCGACGGCCGCACTCGCCCGCATGGCCGCGGGGGTAAACAGCGGATCGGTGCGTCGCGCCTGGCCGAACTCGGCGGCGGCCGACACCCAATCGCCGCGTAGCTCGGCCGCCACACCACGGCCATAGGCATACAACGCCTCGATGTTCTGCGTGGCATGCACGGCCACCTGGGCACGCTCGGCGGGAGTGAGCACGACCCCCAGCGCGTCGAACAGCTGGAACGCCAGCGCCTTTTCGGCCGCGAGGATCTCCCGCACCGACGCCCGCGCATCGATGGCCGACGACACCAGCCCGGTGGCCACCGAGGCGACGCGCACCGCCACGCGAAACTCCCCGCCCGGCAACGAATCGATCCCGCCCAGGAGCAACCGCTCGGCCCCCACGAGCTGGCCGACCCGCGGCGCCGTCAGCGAGTCCACCTGCCCGCTCCTCACGAGATCGAGCTCGCGGAGCACGTCGCCCAGCCGCCCGCGCTCCACGATCGTGAGCTGGCGACTGCGCGCGAGGTCGGTGGCCAGGAGGTCCGCCAGCGCGAACGCCAGCGCGGACGTCGGCCCAGTCGCCGTCGGGGCGACAAACGGCGGTATGCCGACCGCGCCGGCCCGGGCCCCGCTCGAGCGCTCCTGCGCGACGAGGGCACGCGCGGTGCTGTCCGCCGCGGCCACCGCCGTCATCGGTCGCGAGCGAACACACGCGGAGCTGGCGACAAGGCACAGCACGCCGACGGCGAGACGCGGGATGGCTGGCACCGGGGGAAGGAACACGTGACGGTCCACGTGGGGAGGCACGGGCGCGAGGGGAATTTGACCGCGACCGCAGGGGCAGGAAGTTCGCCCTTCGATCGGAGGTCGTCAATGAAGCGGACCCGAAGATCCGCATCTTCCTACGCGCAATCTCCGCGCCCCGCAGCTCACGGGGCGCCCCCGCCTCCTCGCCGGATTAGAGCAGTGCCATCACGAGGCCGATGCGGATCTTCGGGATGAACCAGGTGGACTTGGGTGGCATCAGCTGGTTCTGGCGACAGATCCGCACGAATTGCGTCATCGTGACCGGAGGCAATGTCACGGCGATGCCATGGCGGCCGGCGTCGACCTCGGCCTGCAGCCAACGCTCGTCGCGATTCGCCCCCACGTAGGTGATGCGATCGTCCCGCGCATCGACAATGCCCAGCACGGCGGCAAAGAGGTGGCGCTGCACGATGTCCGCGTCGATGTCCTGCGCGGCATCGGCGGGGTCGAAGCTCCCGGGCCGCGGCCGCAGCCGCAGCCAGCGGGCACCGTCGTACACCCCGATGTCATGCGTGTGCGTCGGCTGCCACGGCCCGACCACCGGTGCGGCCTCGACCTCGAAGGCGGCGTCCAGCCGCGTCCGCAGCTCGTCGCGCGTGAGGCCCCCGGTGTCCACGAGCCGGTTGTAGGGCGCAATGGTCATCGTGCGCGCCGGAAAGAACACCGTGAGGAAATGCTCGTATCCCAACATCGCCGCAGCCGCGCTCCGGTGGTTCCCATCGGCGACGTACGCCTGGGGCTCGCGTGCCAGCAGCTGCTGGAACCCCCGGATGGTCGCCGGGTCCTGCACGATCCAGACGCGATGCCGGTTCCCCTCCTCGTCATGCGTCTCGAAGGAGACCGGATGGTTCCGGGCGTGCACGTCGAGGGCGGAGTAGAAGTCGCCGCGCTCATCGTCCACCGCGTTGTTCACCATCCCCATGTCGGCGCGCGTGGCCGCCGTCAGTTCGGCGCGCCCCCGCGCCTTGGACTCGCGGACTCCCTCGTTGCGAATGATGGTGCCGCCGGGGTTCTCCGGCGTCCGGATCTCATGGGTCCGTCCCATCCCGCCGAGCCCGATCTGCCGTATGGATGGGTCGCTCGGCATCGTGATCTCGTAGACCCACAGGATGTTGGTGAGGGTCCGCGTGATCGGGTCGCGCACCAGGGCCTGGAGGTTTTCGCCCGCCCGGGCGAGGGTCGCCGGCGCGTGTTCGTCCAGCAGGCCATCGCGGGTCGGCACGTCGCATTGCGGCATGGTGACCCGCAGGACCGACTTGGGTTGCCGCTGCAGGATATCCCACGCCTCGCCGTCGCTCTGGAACTCGTCGTAGTTCAGGGCGGAGATGGCGGCGGCGGCAGCGGAATCCACCGGCACGAGGGCGCGCGCAACGGGATCGATCGACGGCACGGGAGGGATGAGTCTGGGGAGGGGCAGGATCCTGCCCGGGAGCTGGACGGGGCGAAACATGCACACGAGGCGCCATCGCCGCCTCCCCGGCCCTCGCCGTGGGCCGCACCTGCGCCCTATCTTCTCGCATCCCTCCGCCGGAGCCCCCCATGTCGCAGTCCCGACGCGCCTTTCTCGGTACCGCTGTCGCCGGAAGTGCCTCGATCATCCCGCTGTTGCAGGCGCGCGGCATGGAGGCGGGCAACGGGATCTCCCCCCGGTTCGACGCGAACGGCGTGATCCGCCTCAACAGCAACGAGAACCCGCATGGCCCCGCGCGGGCGGCCGTGGAGGCCATCACCGGCGCGTTTGGCGACGCCAACCGCTACACCCAGTCCAACGACGCCGCGTTGCGCGCCGCGGTCGCGCGTCGCCATGGCGTGAAGGACGAGAACGTCCTGCTGGGCGCCGGCTCCGGGGAAACGCTGCGCATCTGCACGGAAGCGCTGACCTCGAACACCGCGCACCTCGTCGCGGCGGCGCCCACGTTCGAGCAGCCGGCGGCACACATGACGCGCCTCGGTCGCGAAACCCGGGCGCCGAATGTGGACGCCTTGCTGCGGCTCGACCTCGGGGCCATGGCCGCGGCCGCCCCCGGCGCCGGGCTCGTCTTCCTGTGCAACCCGAACAACCCGACGGGCACCGCCTACCCGCTCAGCGACGTCCTCGCCTTCATCAAGGACGTGCATCGCCGCGCCCCCGACGCCTTCGTCCTGGTCGACGAGGCGTACTTCGAGTATTGCGACCTGCCGGGCTATGACACCGCGATCCCGGCCGCCCTGGACGATCCGCGGATCATCGTCGCGCGCACCTTCTCCAAGGTGTTCGGGTTGGCCGGCATGCGCGTGGGGTACGGCATCGCGCACGCCAGCACCATCAAGCGCCTCGAGCCGTGGCGGCTCCAGAACAGCGTCAGTGCCCTCTCGTCCGCGGCGGCCATGGCCTCGTGCGAGCTCACCGGCCACATCAAGGAACAGCAGCGGATGAACGGCGAGGCCCGCGCCCTGGCCCTCAAGACGCTCAACGACGCCGGGTTCAAGGCACTGCCGACGTACACGAACTTCATCATGGCCGACATCCGGCGCGACGCGAAGGCCTTCCAGGATGCGTGCGCAAAGGAAGGGGTCGCGATCGGACGGCCGTTCCCGCCACTCAATACCCACGCGCGCATTTCCATTGGTACGATGGACGAAATGCGGCGTGCTCTTCCGGTGATCACGGGCCTCCTCAAGGCATAAGCCATCGGGGAGCCCTCCCTCCGCTCTTTCGCGCCTCGCGGTTCATGACGACAGTGCTCCCTTCCGCTGACCCCTCCGCGTCCTCCGACGACGCGGTCCCGTTCATCCATCACCTCATCGGGGGACGGCGCACCCTGCAGCATGTGGAGCGCTGGGGGCAGGTGTTCGATCCCTCGACCGGCGCCGTCTCGGGCGCGGCCCCCTTCGCCACCCCCGCGGATGTCGACGCGGCGGTCAAGGACGCGCACCGGGCCTTTGCCGGCTGGAGCGCGACCCCGCCCCTGCGACGCGCGCGCGTCATGTTCCGCTTCAAGCAGCTGATCGAGGAGCATATCGACGAACTCGCCCAACTCATCGCGCGTGAGCACGGCAAGGTGCTGGCCGATGCCCGCGGCGAGGTGCAGCGCGGGCTCGAGGTCGTCGAGTTCTGCTGTGGCATCCCGCACCTGCTCAAGGGGGAGTTCAGCGAGAACGTCGGCACCGGGATCGACTCGTATTCGCTCCGGCAGCCGCTGGGGGTCTGCGTGGGAATCACGCCGTTCAACTTCCCGGTGATGGTCCCGCTCTGGATGCTCGCCCCGGCGATCGCCTGCGGGAACACCTTCGTGCTCAAGCCCTCGGAAAAGGACCCGTCGAGCACGGTGCGGCTGGCCGAGTTGCTGGTGGAGGCCGGCGCCCCGCCGGGGGTGCTGAACGTGGTCCACGGGGACAAGGTCGCGGTGGACGCGCTGCTGTCCCACCCGACCGTCCAGGCCGTGAGCTTCGTCGGGTCGACCCCGATTGCGCGCTACATCTACGAGACCTGCGCGCAGCACGGCAAGCGCGTGCAGGCGATGGGCGGTGCCAAGAACCACCTCCTCGTGATGCCGGACGCGGACCTCAACCAAGCCGTGGACGGCCTCATCGGCGCCGCGTACGGCTCGGCCGGCGAGCGCTGCATGGCGATCAGCGTGGCCGTGGCGGTGGGTGCCGCGACGGCCGACGCCCTCGTGGCGCGCCTCGCCGACCGGGTGCGCGGGATCCAGGTGGGCAATTCGTTAGGCGACGGCGTCGAGATGGGCCCGCTCGTCACCGCCGCCCATCGGGACAAGGTGGCCGGGTACGTTGAGCTGGGA
>JAEUJL010000103.1 GCA_016794835.1 Gemmatimonadota bacterium
CACGACGTTCAATTCTTCGGCCTCGATCGCCTCCTGCACCATGCGCCGGAACAGGAGCACGGCGAACGTCACGGCGGCACCGACCACCGTCCACCCGAGGGGACCGACCTCCTGCACGGTGAACGCCGCCACCAGCGCCCCGATGGAGCCCGCGGCCGCGACGATCACCTCGTACCGCAGGATGAAGCCACGTTCCGCGGGGCCGAGCTTGCCCCGCTGGAGCAGGGAGAAGTACTGCAGCGCGCGACCAACGAGGAAATGCGTGGCCAGCAGCGCCGCGAGCGCGGGCACCCGCTCGGCCTGCAGCACCGGTCCCGCGGGTGCCGTGCCCTGGGCGATCATCACGGCATACCAGCCCCACGCCGCCGCCAGCCCCAGCACCTCGCGCCCCGCATTGATGCCAGCCCACGACCACTGCTTGCGGTGGACGACCACGTCGGCGACGACAATGCCCAGCACCAATCCCGCTGCGGTGGCTGGGAGCCCACCGATGAGCGCCCCGGCGAGGACCACGCCCCCGGTCCCGGTCAGCGCTGTGTACTTGGTGAGGGGGATCGGGCGCCAGCGAGCGGCGACCAGCGCCGCGGCCACTGCCAGCACAATCCCGAGGCCTGGCAGCGACAAGGGTTGCGCCATCAGGAGGAAGCCGGCCACCACCAGCCCAGCCACCCCAACGAGCCGCGGGACGGCGCCCGCTATCGTCACAATCGTGCGGTCGGCGTCCGACCGCGATCAGACGAAGTAGTCGCCAATGTTGATCCCATACCGCTCGGGATTGTCGGTCTTGATGATCGTGCGGCGGTACGCGCCCGTGGAGGTGGTTTCCGCCAGGTCCACGAGGTGGCCGGGATAGAGCAGGTTCCCGCGGGCGTCGCTCACCACCCGCACGATGGGACGTGAGAGCGCCTCGGGCCGTGGGGAGGACGCATGCACGATGGCCAGCTCGAAGGTGTCGAGCACGACCAGGGTCCCCACGGGGAAGACGCCCAGCAGGTTGATGAATCCCTTGACGATGACCGGATCGAAACCGCGGCGCGGGTTGTCCCGCATCCCGGCGAGGACCGCCGCCGGGGAGAGCGGGACGGTCTGGTAGGCCCGCCGCGAGGTGGCCGCATCAAAGCCGTCCGCGACGGCCACGATGCGACTAAATATGCTTTGCTGGCGCGGGCGGACCGGGCGCGGGTACCCCGTGAGGTCGGTCTTCATGTGGTGCTCGAACGCCACGATCATCGCGCGATACGGCAGCTCCTGCTGGCCGCGCATGTGAAAGAGCGCCAGCACACCGAGCCACGGGTGGGCGGCCAGCCATCGCCAGTCATCGTCGGTGAGTCCCTCCGCCTTGTTCAGGACGGCGAGGGGGACGCGCGACTTGCCGATGTCGTGGAAGAGGGCGGCCAGCCCGAGGTCGTACAACTGCAACTTGGACAGCCCCAGCCGCCGGCCCAGCGCGACCGAGAAGATGCACACGTTGACCGAGTGCGTGAACGTGTACTCGTCGTAGTCGCGGATCGTCGTGAGCCCCAGCAACGAGGTCTCCTCGTTGAGGATCTGGTCCACGATGGACTGCACGACGCGCTTGATCTTCTTGATGCTGGTCGCCTGCCCCATCCGCACCGAGTTGATCACTTCCTTGGTGACCGCAACGGATTGGGCGTAGGTCCGCTTGGCGGCTTCCTTCGCGCGCTGCTGGAAGTCCTCGTCCTGCGGCACCTCTTGCGGCGGCCCCAGGTCGAAGACCGTCACGCCGGCACCCGCGAGGCGCTCGAGCCAGTCCGCCACCGGCAGTTCCTCCCCTGCCTTGGCCTGGGCCATCAGCTGGGAGAGGAAGACCAGCCAATCGCGCGCCGTGGGCGCAGCGATCGCGCGGAACGACCCGAGCCCGCACGCCCGCAACGTGGAGAGGATCTGGCTGAAGGCCGCGTAGTTGTCGAGGTCGAGGCGGAGGCGCGTGGCGTTGACGAAGATGAACTCCGCGGAGGCGCGGAACTCCAGCTCCTGTTCGCGGGCGAGGATCGCGCCGGCGGCCGCGGCGAGGTCATCGAGGGCCTTGGTGACCGCCTCGTTCTCGGGCGGGTAGAGCCGGATCACGCGCATGGCGCCGTGCACCGTGACCACCAGTTGGCGACCGGCCTTACGCAGGAAGCCATCGCCGGAGAAGTCGGCGAGGGCGCCCCCCGGTGGTGTGAGCCGTGCGCCGCTCATGCGGGGCCCGGGCGCAGGGCGCGGTTCACGGCGTTGCGCACGAGCACCTCCTTGTCCGTCCCCGCCTTGAGCAATGCCGCGCGCGCGGGCTCGCTCGCGATCCGGCCCAGGGCCATCGCCGCGCATGCCCGGAGCTCCGGATCCCCACGCTTCCCAAACAGGCCGCGCCCGTTGAGGATCCCATCGAGCATGGAGATGCCCGCGTCACCACACATCGCGCCGTAGGCCTCGAACACCGCCATCTTCTCGGTCAGGTCGGCCGTGTTGATCTTCTGCTCCTTGATCAGCGCCTCCAGCCGATTGAGGGCCGGCCGGTGGGTGCGGGCGCCGAACGCGCGGGCCGAGGCGACGCGCACGTCGCGCGACGGGTCGTCGAGTGTTCGTTCCAGCGCCTGGAGGGATCCCGGGCTGCCGACTTCGGCGAGCGCCTGCACCGCGACGAGGCGCACCTCGGCTTCAGGGGACTGCAGCAGGCGTCCGAGGGCAGGAACCGCTGCGGGCGCTCGCATCGCTCCTGCCCGCCGCACCGCCTCCAGGGAGATCTCGCGCTCGCTCGATCCAATCAAGCGGATGAGTTCGTTGGTATTCGCCGCCGCGAGACGCGCGGCCGCCGTCTCCATCTGCGCACGGACGCGCGGGTTCTGCACGCGACCCAGCCACTGGAAGATCGTCCCGAGTGCTTGCACGCGCAGTTGCTCGAACAAGTCGTTGAGCTCCTGCTGGCCGACGCTTTCCACGCGTTCGTCGATCGCCTGCAGGAGTTGTGTCAGGGCTTCCGGCTCACTGAGTCGATCCGCCAGGAGCAGCAGCCGCGCGCGCTGGCCCTCCTCGATCGCCCGCGCACGCTCGGCGGTCACCATGACTTCGTGCAGGAGCGCCGCCACGGCGCCCAGCTGACCCGTGGTGAGCAGGTTGACCAGCAGGATGTCGAGGACTCCCGCGATCTCCTCGCGCACCGTCGGGTCGACCTGCTGTTCGTACGTATCCAGCAAGGCGCCGACGACGTTCGTTCGCAGCTCGCTGGCGTACTCCTGCTGGATCGCGGTCCGGAGGTACTCGACCTCCTTCTCCTCCAGGAAGTACAGCGTCGTATTGAAGTCATCGAGCGAGACCACCCCCGGCGGCATCACTTCTTCCGTCGCCGGTTGTCGCACCTGGGTCGGGTCGACCAGCCGCTCCATGCGGGAGAGGTCGGACGGGTCGAGCGGCTCGGCGCCGTCGACCGTCATGTCGACGTAGCGATACCGGATGAAGTTGAACTCCCGTTCCCACATGAGGGTCAGGAGGTCGTCTTCCCCGTGCACGGCCTTCCGCACCCGGCTGATCACGTCGATGAACCCGACGAACTCCTGGACTTCCACCTCCTTCAGGAAGCGCAGTTCCCGGATCCCGTCCTTGTACAGCACCCACGGGAGGGCGTCGGTGGTCTTGTCGGGCTCATTCAGCACCACGCGTCCGGCCCAGCGGAGCTGGGTGTCGGAGACCTCGAGGGTCAGCTCCCCGGTGTGCTCCCAGATCGGGGCGAAGGCCGCCCGGGCGACCTCCAGCGACTTGAGGTAGGTCGGATTGTTGTGGAGATAGAGCTGGTGCGCCCGCACGGCCCGGCCGAAAGCGCGCAGCAACTCCTCCACGAGTGCGGGAGGAAAGGGCGCTTCGTCCAGGGCATCGCTCGCGGAACCTCGGGGCGGCGCGGCGTGACCAGTCACGCGCGCAAAATACATGATTCACAAGGACATGCCACTCGTTGATTCAGATGGCGCGCCAACCACCCCGGCGGTGCGCCGCGAACCGAGGGCCGTTCGCCCGTCCCTTGCGCTTCGGGTCCTGTTCGGCTAGGCTTTCGGATGTTGTTCGGTAATGACCTGGTCGTGCCGCACGGATCGTGGTCCACATGTCCCGGAGCCTTCATGCCGCTCACCAAGCGTCAGCGCGAGATCCTCACCTTTCTTGAGACCTATGCCGCCCGGCATGGGTACGCCCCGAGCTTTGAGGAGATCGCCGAGGAGTTCAGCTACAACTCGCTCGCGACGGTTCACGAGCACCTCTCGAACCTCGAACGAAAGGGGTACATCAAGCGGAGCTACAACGAGAGCCGCTCGATCGAGGTGCTCCCTTCGGAGGTGTTTGCCCGCGCCGTGGAGCTCCCGCTGCTGGGGCTGGTCGCCGCCGGTGCACCCATCGAGGCGCTGAGCGCGCCGGAGACGATCGCGGTCCCCGAGGAGCTCACCGGCCGGGGCGGCAATCACTACGTGCTGAAGGTGCGCGGCATGTCGATGGTCGACGAGCAGATTCGCGACGGCGACTTCGTGGTGGTGAACGGGCGCAACTCCGCCGACAATGGGGAGATGGTCATCGCGCTGGTCGGGGGCACGTCCGCGACGGTCAAGCGCATGTATCGCGAGCGCGACGGGCGGGTGCGGCTCCAGCCCGCGAACGACACGATGGCCCCGATCTACGTCCACGAGAACGACATCTCGATCCAGGGCGTCGTCGTCGGCGTGATCCGGCGATACTGACCCGCCCTACGGGTCGCGGAGCGTCACCAGCAGTCGTTTCGGGAGTTCGTTGCGCGACGCGATGATCGCGATGACGAGGCCGAGGAGTGACACACGCTCCACGTCTTCCTCGATGAACACACCGCGCCGAGCGCGATTCGTGAGATTCACGACACCGATCAGCTCGGAGCGGTAGATCAGCGGGAAGGAGATGAAGGAGCCGGTGGTCAGGTACTGGTCACGCAGGAGGGGATGTTCCTGCAGCTCCGCCGCGTCCTGGACCAGGAGCGGCTCTCGGGAGGAGGCCACGATGCCGGCCACTCCCTTCCCGAACGGGATCCGGGAACCCGCCCGGATGTTCGGCGCCAGGCCACGTGCCGCCGCCAGGTACAAGACCTCCGGCTCCGGCGACTGCAGCATCAGCGAGCACCGCTGCGCCTGCATGTCATCCCCCACCAGCGCCAACAGGCCGTCAACGAGGGCGCGAGGGTCGGTTGCCGTGTTGTCCAGGCGGAGGGCCCGCTCGATCAGGTAGAGCGTCCGGACCTTCTGCCGCAGCGCCTCGTGCCGGCGATGCAGTTCGACATGGGCCTGCTCCAGCTGGGCAACCGCCTCGGTGAGCTGGTGCTCGAGGGACGTCGCCTTCCGGGCCGCCTGTCGTGCGGACTCCTGCCCGGCGGCCGCCTCCCGCTCCAGGTGGACCAGTCGTTCGGCGTCCGCGGCATTCACCTGGTTCGCAGCACCGCGCGCGCGTCCCAACTCCGTCTCGAGACCGGCGAGCTTCCTCAGGTACTCGCCGTGCACACGCTGAGTGACATCCTCCAGCGTTTGCACCGCTTCCTCGCGGGCCTCGCGCTCCTGGAACCGGAGGTAGGTCAGGTCAAAGAGGGCGGCGGATGGTGCGACGCGCTCTGACGTCCGGGTCCCGAACATCCGGCGCTGCTCGTACAGCGCGAGGACGCCGGACAGCTGGCCGTCGGTGAGGAGCCCGCGGAGCGAGAGGACGCCCCCGTCGGCGAAGGCCGTCATCCCGAGCAGCCGGGCGTACTCCGCCGACTTGTCCCCGAGGTCGACGAACTGCCCGCCATTGGCCAGCATGGCGCGGACGGCCGGCGGCAGGTGGTCGATGGTGGTGTCGACGCGGGTCGTGGCGACCTGCCCTCCACTGGGCGTTAGGCGATCGCGGAGGATGCTGCGGCGACCGTCGTATCGGAGGAGGCTCAGCACCGCGGTGCGATCGGCCTCCACGACCGATTCGCCGAGGGCGACCAGCGCCGCTTCCAGGTCGGGAGCGACGCTCAGCGCGTGGGCGAGGGATGGGAGGCTGCGCGTGGACATGCGGAGACGGATCCGGGCGGCTCGCGCCAGAGCGTCGCGCCCGCGCGCGACGGGTGCAATGTGGACGCGCGCAGTGAACGAAGTCAATCGCGCGCGCATGAATGCGTGTTTGCTTGACTTGATGGGGGCTGGAACTAGGTTTCGCCGCGTGTCGGTGCGCACCGTGCAGCTCGTGCTGCACTACGACGGATCCGCGTTCTCCGGCTGGCAGGTCCAGCCGCAGCGACGAACCGTGCAGGGGGAGCTGGAGCGCGTGCTCGCCGAACTCTGTGGGGAGCGAATCGTGGCACACGGTGCCGGACGGACCGATGCGGGCGTGCACGCGCGCGGGCAGGCGGTTGGCGTTCGGGTGCCGGCGCGGTGGGAGGCGCACGGGCTGCGCCGTGCGGTCAACGCCCTCCTCCCCGAGGATGTGTGGGTCGCGGCGGCGCACGAGATGCGTCCCGAGTTCCACGCGCGCCACAGTGCCACCAGTCGACGCTACCGGTATGTCATTGGCACCGATGAGGGGGCCCGTTCGCCATTCCGGCGTCGCTGGGAATGGTTTGTCTCGCGCCCGCTGGACCTCGACGTTCTCGACACCCTCTCCGGCATGATCCTCGGCAGCCACCGGTTCCTGGCGTTTGCGGTGCGTGGCACGGCCCCGGCCGGGGATGACCACCGCTGCACCATCGCGCTCGCGCGCTGGGAGCGCGGCGATGGCCGACTCGCCTTTCACGTGGAGGCTAACCGCTTTCTGCATCACATGGTGCGCTTCCTGGTGGGCACCATGGTCGACGTAGCCTCCGGCCGCCGCCCCCAGGGGGACGTGGCGCGACTGCTCACGGCCCCCACCAACGACGAGGTTTCCGCGCCGGCGCCTGCGCATGCCCTGTCCCTGGAGGCCGTGCAGTACCCGGCCGACCTCTACATTGCATGAACTCGATCCGCCGCTCGTGCCGCCTCGTATGAAGGACCTCCTCGCCTCCGTCGCCCTCGCCCTCGGCACTGCCTGTGAAGGGGCCGCCCGCGCCGACCGCGCCCCGGCCGCCACGGTCGCCGATACGATCCCCCGGGTCGCGATCACCGAACAGGTGAACACGTCACGGCGCACCGCGATCACCGAAGCGGTCGCCCGCATTGCCCCCGCCGTCGTCACCGTGCAGACCGAGACGGTCGAGCGGGTGCCCCTCGATGTCTTCGAGCAGTTCTTCGGGGGACGATCCGGGCAACAGACCCAATCGGGGATCGGGAGCGGGTTCATCATCCGTGCCGACGGCGTGATCGTGACCAACGAGCACGTCATCAGCGGCGCATCGAAGATCTCCGTCATGCTGCGCGACGGGACCACCTACCCTGCCCGGCTCCTGGGCGCTGACGAGACCAACGACCTCGCGGTGATCAAGGTGGACGCGCGCAACCTTCCGGTCGCGCAACTGGGGAACAGTGACCAGCTGATCATGGGCGAGTGGGCCATCGCGATCGGCAACCCGTTCGGCTTCGTCCTGGGCAACACGGAGCCGGCGGTCACGACCGGCGTGATCAGTGCGACCGGCCGCAACCTCCTCGGTCGCAGCGAGGGGAACGGCGTCTATCTCGGCATGATCCAGACCGATGCGTCGATCAATCCGGGAAACTCCGGCGGGCCGTTGGTCACCGCCACCGGCGAAGTGATCGGCGTCAACTCCTCGATCTATACGCCGAGCGGCGGGTCGATCGGCCTCGGCTTCGCCATCCCGATCAACCGGGCGCGACGCATCGTCGATGACCTGCTGGAACACGGGAAGGTTCGTCGGCCGTGGATCGGCGAGAAGCTGCTCACCCCGCGGGGAAACAACCCGCGGGACGTGGTCACCGCCGGGGTGGTGCTCCAGAGCGTGGTGCCCGGATCGCCGGCCGCGCGTGCGGGGCTCGAGGCGGGCGACGAGATCGTGGCCGTCCGCGGCAAGCGGGTCCGCAACATCTTCGAGTGGGAAACCGAGCGGCTCGACATGCGCGTGGGCGAAACGGTCGCCCTGACGATCCGGAGCGGCACGCGTGAGCGACAGGTCACCGTCACGGTGACGGACCTCCCGGAAGTCAGCGCGCCGCGCGTGACGGTCCTGCGCGAAATCCAACTGACCACGCTGACGCCGCAGATTCGCGCGGAACGCGGGTATCGCAATACGCAGGGGGCCGTCGTGGTCGAGGTCTCCGATCGGGTCCGCGAGGAGATCGGCATCCAGGCCGGTGACCTGATTGTGCAGATCAACCGCGCCGCCATTCGAACGGCATCGGATGTGTCACAGGCGTTTGAAACGTATGGCGGGCGCCAGATCATCCGGATGGCGTTCGAGCGCAACGGCTTTATCTACACCCGAGACTTCGAGATCCGCCGGTGAACGCTGGGACTGACATCTATTCCTCACCGCTGGCACAGCGGTACGCCTCGGCCGCGATGCTCGGCCTGTGGTCGCCGCAGCGCCGGTACGGCTTGTGGCGCCGACTGTGGCTGGCCCTCGCCGAGGAGCAGTCGGCGCTGGGCGTCGCGATCCCGGCGTCCGCCGTCGAGCAGATGCGCGAGCACCTGGACGACATCGACTTCGATGCCGTCGCGGCGTACGAGAAGCGATTTCGGCATGACGTGATGGCGCACATCCATGCGTTCGGCGACGTCGCCCCGGCCGCCCGTGGCTTCATTCACTATGGGGCGACGTCGTGCTTCGTCACGGACAATGCGGAGCTCGTCCTCATGCGTGAGGGGCTCGCCGTCCTGCGGGCCAAGGTGCAGGAGGTCCTCGCCCAGCTACGGGACTTTGCGACCACCTGGCGTGCCCTGCCGACGCTTGGCTACACGCATCTCCAGCCCGCACAACTGACCACGGTCGGCAAGCGCGCGACGCTCTGGATGCAGGACCTCCTGCTCGACCTCGCGGAGCTGGACCACCGCATCGCGACCCTGCCGTTCCGGGGGGTGAAGGGGACGACGGGGACGCAGGCGTCGTTCCTGCAGATCCTCGATGGCGACCACGAGAAGGTGCGGGAGCTCGACCGTCGGGTGACCGCGGCGTTCGGCTTTGCCCGCCCGATCCCGGTCACGGGGCAGACCTACTCGCGCAAGCTGGACGCCCAGGTCCTCGCCGTGGTGGCGGGGATCGCGGCGAGTGCGGCGAAGGTGGCTTCGGACCTGCGGATGTTGCAGGCCTTTGGTGAGATCGAGGAGCCGTTCGAGAAGGAGCAGGTGGGGTCGTCGGCGATGGCGTACAAGCGCAACCCGATGCGCAGCGAGCGCATCAACTCGCTGGCCCGCTTCGTGGGCTCCCTCGAGGTCAACGCCAACCAGACCCATGCGGTCCAGTACTTCGAGCGGACGCTCGATGATTCCGCCAACCGCCGCCTCGTCATCCCCGAGATGTTCCTGGCGACGGATGCGATCCTCGTCCTCCTGGTGAATATCACGAGTGGGCTCGAGGTCCACCCGGCGCGCATCGAGGCACGAGTGCGAGAGGAGCTGCCATTCATGGCCACCGAGGAACTGATCGTGCGTGCCGTGCGCGCCGGGATGAGCCGGCAGGACGCCCACGAGGTGATCCGCCGCCACTCGATCGCGGCGGCGCGGGCCATGAAGGACGAAGGTCGGCCGAACGACATGCTCGAGCGGCTCGCCGGCGATCCCGAGTTTGTCGTCCCGGTGGGCGAGATGCACCAGGCGCTGGATCCGGCCCGGTACACCGGGCGGGCCGCGCAGCAGGTGGATGAGTTCCTTGCCGAGGAAGTGGCGCCCGCGCTGGCCGGCGCCACCCTCGGGTCGTCGCGCGAGGAGGTGCGAGTATGACCGTCGCCTCGACCGCCCTGCCCTTGCCGCTGGTCCGCCGCGGCAAGGTGCGCGATGTCTACGAGGTGGATGCCGACCGGCTGCTGATCGTCGCGACGGACCGGGTCTCGGCTTTTGACGTGGTGATGGCCGAGGCGGTTCCGTTCAAGGGGGCCGTGTTGACGCAGCTGACCGCGTGGTGGCTCGGTCGCCTCGACGGGATCGTGCCGCACCACATGCTGTCCGCCAATGCCGACGAGATCGTGCGGGAGGTCCCTGCCCTTCGTCCCCACCGCGCGCTGCTGTCGGGACGTGCCATGCTGTGTCGCCGCACCGAGGTGTACCCGATCGAGTGCGTCGTGCGGGGGTACCTGAGCGGCTCGGCCTGGAAGGAATACCGCCAGCACGGCACCCTGGCCGGTGAGCCCCTTCGCGTGGGCCTGCGGGAGAGCGACCGGCTCGATCCGCCGATCTTCTCGCCTGCGACCAAGGCGGAGACCGGCCACGACGAGAACATCACGCGGGCGCAGGTGCGCGCGGTGGTTGGGGAAGCGGTGGCCGCGGAACTCGAACGGCTGGCGCGCGAGATCTACGCCTACGGCAGTCGCGTGGCCGAGCCGCGGGGGATCATCCTGGCCGACACCAAGTTCGAGTTCGGGGCCGCGGGAGGACGCATCCTCCTGATTGATGAAGTGATGACGCCGGACAGCTCGCGCTTCTGGCCCGCCGACCTGTATGCCCCGGGGCGGAGCCAGCCGAGTTTCGACAAGCAGCCCCTGCGCGACTATCTCGACCTGGAGCGCGCGGCCGGGCGGTGGAACGGGGAGGCCCCGCCACCGCCGTTGCCTCCCGAGGTGGTCACGGCGACCAGCCAGCGGTACCTCGACGCCTTTCGGCGCCTCACGGGCGCGCCCCTCGACACCAGCAGCGATTCATGAGCATTGCGCGCGAAGGCCTCGTCTTCATCTACATCGCCGCTGCGGTCACCGCCGCGACCTACATGGCCGCAGCCGGTCGGCGTTCCTGGCCGCTCTGGGTGCTGGCCTTCGTCTTCACCCTGCTGACGCTGTGGGTGATCTATTTCTTCCGGGACCCGGAACGCACCGGCCCGCGCGGTGACGACCTGGTGATCGCCCCCGCGGATGGCCGCGTCATCCAGGTGAGCGAGGTGGATGAGCCCGCGTTCCTCCACGGGCGCGCCATCCGGGTCAGCATCTTCATGAACGTGTTCAACGTGCACGTCAACCGGTATCCGATCACCGGCACCGTGCGCTACGTGCACTACAATCCCGGCAAGTTCCTCAACGCCGCGGTCGACAAGGCATCGCTCGAGAATGAGCAGATGTCGGTCGGCATCGAGCACCCCAGGGGACGCCTGCTGGTGCGCCAGATCGCTGGCCTTATCGCACGCCGCATCGTGACCTACTCGCGCGAGGGGGATGCGGTGGAACAGGCCGAGAAGCTCGGCCTCATCCGTTTTGGCTCCCGGGTCGACGTCTTCCTCCCGCCCGGGACCGAGATCGCCGTGAAGGTGGGTGAGCACACGACGGCCGGCACCACCGTGATTGCGCGCTTGCGAGGTCCCGGATGAGGCGTCCCCCGCCCCTGCGACGCACGGTCGTCCTGCTCCCAAACGGGTTCACCCTCGCCAACCTCTTCCTCGGGGTGTTCGCGATCGTGGCCGCCTCGCGCGGGGACTACTCGCGGGCCGGGGCGTACGTCGTCTTTGGGGCGGTGTGTGATGCCCTCGACGGCCGCATTGCACGGGCCACGCAGACCGGGAGTCGGTTTGGCGAGGAGCTGGACTCCCTGGTCGACGCCATCTCGTTTGGCCTCGCCCCGGGCCTGATCATGTACTTCGCCGTCCTCAACCAGCAGGGTTGGGACTGGATCTTCACCTTCCTGTTCGCGATGTGCGCGGTGATCCGCCTCGCGCGATTCAACGTGGAGCAGGCGGGGCGCAAGAAGACGCACTTCCGGGGGCTCCCGAGCCCGGCGGCGGGGACGACGCTCGCGACATACTATTGGTTCTCGCAGACGCCACTGTACACGCAGACGATGATCGCGGACCTGCCGTGGCACGTCATGCTGCGCTACATCATGCTCGGGCTCGGCTTCCTGATGATCAGCAACGTGTCGTACGCGGCGGTCCCCACCGTTGGCTACCGGAGCGTCAAGGAAATCCTCGGGAGCCTCCTGGTCCTGGCGACGATCATCGGGGTGATCTTTCTCCCGAAGCAGTTCTTCTTCCCCGCCCTGATGGGCTACGTGCTGTACGGCCTGGGCCGCACGGTCCTCTTTGGGCTCCTGGGCCGCCTGCCCGCGGAAGAACTCGACCTGCCCGACGACGGCGGTGAGGTCGACGAACGGCGCCGACGGCGTCGTCGTCGCCGACGCCCCGACTCGGACGCTCCCCTCACGCCCCCCTCCTCACCTACTGCCTGAATGCCTCGCTTTCGCGTTGCAGTCCATGTCATCCCACGGAAGGGAATCCTCGATCCACAAGGCAAGGCGGTGCGCGATGCCTTGCACACCCTGGGCTTCGGGTCGGTCGTCGACGCCCATGTGGGACGGCACCTCGTCCTCGAGGTCGACGCCCCCGCCGAGGCCGATGCGACCGCTGGCGTGCGCGCCATGTGCGACAAGCTCCTCGCCAACCCGGTGACGGAGGATTACGAGATCGCCGGGGTACAGCTCGCATGAAGTTCGGCATCGTCCTCTTTCCGGGCACCAACCGCGACGGTGATGCGTGGGATGCCGTGACGGGGCCGTTGGGGGCCACCGCGGTCCGACTGTGGCACAAGGACCACGATCTCCAGGGCGCCGACGTCGTGATCCTGCCCGGCGGCTTCTCGTATGGTGACTACCTGCGGGCCGGCGCCATCGCCCGATTCAGCCCGATCATGCAGGAGGTCGCGGCCTTCGCCCGCAGCGGGGGCCCCGTGATCGGTATCTGCAATGGCTTCCAGATCCTCTGCGAGGCGCATCTCCTCCCCGGGGCCCTGCTACGCAACGCATCGCTGCAGTTCCGGAGCATGCCGGTCACCCTGCGTGTCGAGAACGCCGCGACGCGATTCACCAACCAGTATCGGGCCGGGCAGCTGCTGCGGGTGCCCATCGCCCACGGTGATGGTCGCTTTGCCATCGACCCGGACGGCCTGCGTGCGCTCGAGGACGCGGGCCAGGTGGTCTTTCGCTACACGGACCGCCACGGGGTGCCCACCGAGGGCGCCAATCCCAATGGGTCCCTCGACAACATCGCGGGCATCATCAACGCCACGGGCAACGTGATGGGGTTGATGCCGCATCCCGAGAACGCCATCGACCCCATGCTCGGATCGACGGACGGGCTCGGCATCTTCACGTCCCTGCTGGCCCACGTTGGGGCCTGACCTCCGCATCGACTGCTCCCGGACTTTCACCTCGCCATTCCCATGCCTGATTCAAAGCCGACCCGCGCCGAGGACGAGTACTTCGTCAAGCAGGACGCGGAACTCATCAAGGAACAGCGCGCCCGCCTGGATGCGGAGCGTGCCCGGGCGGAACGCCGCTCGCACTTCATGAAGTGCCCCAAGTGTGGCGCCGACCTGCAGGAAGTGGACTTCCACCACATGAAGATCGACCGCTGCGTGGAATGCGGTGGGTTGTGGCTCGACAAGGGCGAGATGGAGATGCTCGAGCACGTCGACCAGAGTGCGGTGCGCGGCTTCATTCGATCGCTCTTCGGGCTCAAGTAGATGGGTGCTACCCCTCGCCCTGGCGACCCGGCCATCACGCCGGCTCTCGTCGCCGATCACGGCCTGACCCCGGACGAGTACGACCGGCTGGTCACGATGCTGGGTCGGACGCCCACCCTGACCGAGGTGGGGATCATCAGCGCGCTGTGGAGCGAACACTGCTCCTACAAGCACTCCCGGCCCATCCTCCGGACCCTGCCCACCAAGGCCCCGCACGTCCTGCAGGGCCCCGGGGAGAATGCGGGGGTCATCTCGATCGGGGACGGCCTCGCCGTCGCGTTCAAGATCGAGTCCCACAACCATCCGAGTGCGGTGGAACCGTACCAGGGGGCGGCCACCGGCGTCGGCGGCATCCTCCGGGACGTCTTCACGATGGGGGCGCGGCCGATCGCGTTGCTCAACTCGTTGCGCTTCGGATCGTTGGAGAGCCCACGCGTGCGCTGGCTCGTGGCCGGCGTCGTCAAGGGGATCGGGGACTACGGCAATTGCGTGGGCATCCCCACGGTCGCGGGCGAGGTGGTCTTCGATCCCTCGTACGAGGGCAATCCCCTGGTCAACGCGATGTGTGTCGGCCTGCTCAAGGAGTCCGACCTCATCCGGGCCAAGGCACAGGGCGTGGGGAACCCGGTGATCGCGGTGGGAGCGCGCACCGGTCGTGATGGGATCCACGGCGCCGCGTTCGCCTCCGAGGACCTCACCGAGGCCTCGGAAGCCAAGCGCCCGCAGGTCCAGGTGGGCGATCCGTTCACCGAGAAGTTGTTGCTCGAGGCGAGCCTGGAGCTCATCACGAGTGGGCACATCGTGGCGATCCAGGACATGGGGGCCGCGGGGTTGACCTCGTCATCGGCGGAGATGGCCGAGCGCGGGGATGTGGGCGTCACGATCGACACCACGAAGGTCCCCGTGCGTGAGCCCGGGATGACGCCCTATGAGATCCTGCTCTCCGAGTCCCAGGAGCGCATGCTGGTCGTCGCGCGCCGCGGGCACGAGGATGCGGTGCGTGCCATCCTCGAGAAGTGGGACCTCGTCGCCGAGGTCATCGGCGAGGTGATCGCCGAGCCGGTGTACCGCGTGACCGAGGGCAGCCACGTGGTGGCCGAGTTCCCCGGCTCGCGCCTCGTCACCGATTGTCCGGTCTATCACCCCGAGGCACGCGAAGGGGATGAGGTGCGTGCCCTGCGGGCGCGGGATGTGCACGCGATTCCGGAGCGCCCCGAGGAAGCCGACCCGTTCTGGACCCTGACGGAGCTGCTGTCCAGTCCAACGATCGCGAGCAAGACCTGGATCCATCGGCAGTATGACTCCACCGTGCGCGGGCAGACCGTGGTTGGGCCCGGCCACGGGGATGCCGCGGTGGTGCGCATTCCGGGGACGACGAAGGCGATTGCCCTCAAGACGGATTGCAACGGGCGGTACGTGTACCTGGAGCCGCGGACCGGTGGACGCATTGCCGTGGCCGAGGCCGCCCGGAACGTCGCCTGCACCGGCGCGCGTCCGATGGCCATCACGAACTGCCTGAACTTCGGGAACCCGAAGCGTCCGGAGATCTTCTTCCAGTTCCGGGAAGCCGTCGGGGGGATGGGCGATGCCTGCACCGCGTTGGGCACTCCGGTGACCGGCGGCAACGTGTCGTTCTATAACGAGAGTCCGGGCCGCGCCGTGTTCCCCACCCCGACGATCGGGATGGTCGGGTTGATCGATCATGTGGAACAGTGCGTGGGCGGCGCCTTCACGACCGCTGGCGACGCCATCGTCCTGCTGGGCGAGCCGACCGACGAACTGGGGGCGAGCGAGTACCTGTCGCGCATCCACGGCGTTACGGCCGGCGCGCCGCCGCGCTGCGACCTGGAGCGCGAACGACTGCTGGTCGATGTGCTCCTCTCCGCCATTGGCGCGGGCCTGGTGCGCTCGGCCCACGATTGCAGTGATGGAGGGCTCGCCGTCGCCCTCGCCGAAAGTGCGATGATGAACGCCGACGCCCCTCACGGGTTCACGGTGGACCTGTCGTCCTTTCACCTGCCGACGCGTGCCCTGTTGTTCGGGGAGGCGCAGGGGCGCGTGGTCGTGTCCACGCCGGATCCGCAGGCCATCCTGCAGGTCGCGGCACAGCGTGGGTTGCCGGCCACGCTGCTGGGGACCGTTGGTGCCCCGGGTGCGGAGGCCGTGATCCAGGTGGGTGGAGCGCGCCATGTCACCCCGATCGCGCGACTGGCGACCGCGTTCCACGACAGCATACCGAACCTCATGGCGCGGGTGGCCGTGTCCTCGGATGATGCGGCGACCGCCGGGAGTGCACACTAGCCATGTGTGGCATCTTTGGAGTGTACGGACGGCCCGACGCGGCCACCATCACGCACCTCGGCTTGTACTCGCTGCAGCACCGGGGACAGGAGTCGGCGGGCATCGTGGCCGTCGACGGCGAATCGGTGGCGCGCGGCACCCGACGCATGGGGCTCGTCTCTGACGGGCTCACGGCGCGGGAGATGGAAGCGCTCCCGGGCCACATGGCCATCGGGCACACGCGGTACAGCACGGCCGGGTCTTCGGTCCTCGAGAACGCGCAGCCGGTGCTGGCGCGATTCAAGGGGGGGCACATCGCCCTCGCGCATAATGGCAACCTGACGAACGCCACCGAGATCCGCGGGACGTTGGAGAACTCCGGGTCGATCTTCGCGAGCACGATGGACTCCGAGGTGATCGTGCATCGCCTTGCACGCACGCACAGCGGTGCACCCGAGCACATGCTGGCGGATGCACTCGACGGCATCGAGGGGGCGTATTGCCTGACCGTGTTGATCGGCGAGACGTTGCTGGCCGCCCGTGATCCCCGCGGCTTTCGACCGTTGGTTGTTGGGCGACTCGGTGACGGGTGGGTGGTGGCATCGGAGACCTGTGCGCTCGACATCGTCGGGGCCTCCCTGCACTGCGAGGTGGCGCCGGGCGAGATCATCGCGATCGATAGCCGGGGCCTGCGATCCATCCAGCTCACGGCCCAGCGCCCATTGTCGCGGTGCGTCTTTGAGCACGTGTATTTCGCCCGCCCGGACAGCTACGTGTTCAGCGGGTCGGTGGACCGTGCGCGACGCGCGCTCGGCCGACGGCTCGCCACCGAGTCGCCCGCGCCCGGCGCGGACCTCGTGTTTGCCGTCCCGGATTCGTCGAACGCCGCGGCCCTCGGCTACGCGGAAGCCTCCGGGCTTCCGTTGGAGCTGGCCCTGATCCGCAATCACTACGTGGGGCGGACCTTCATCCAGCCGACCCAGGCCGGGCGCGACGCGAAGGTGAAGGTGAAGTACAACGCCGTGAAGGAGGTCCTCCAGGGGCGCAGCGTGGTGATGGTCGATGACTCCATCGTCCGCGGCACGACCACGCGTGGCCTGGTCGCCCTCGTCCGGTCGGCGGGGGCGCGGGAGGTGCACATGCGCGTGTCGTCGCCGCCCATCACGGGACCGTGTTATTACGGGATCGACACCCCGAATCGTGAGGAGCTGATCGCCGCAACGCATTCCCTGGACGAGATCGCTGCCGCCATCGGGGTGGACTCGCTCGGGTACCTGTCGCTGGACGGGATGCTCAACGCGGTGCCCGGGGGGCCGCACGGATTTTGCCACGCCTGCTTCTCGGGGGCGTATCCGACAGCGGCCCCACTCGTCGATTTGCACCGGGCAGGAAAGGACATGTAGGCCCGCTGGACCTGCTCCGGACCGACATCGGGTCCGCCACGGACCCGGGGACGACATCGAGGCGCTCCATGACGCAGTTGGTCTACTTCTTCGGTAACGGCAGGGCCGCGGGCACCCGCGAGATGAAGGCCATTCTCGGGGGCAAGGGGGCGAACCTCGCCGAGATGACCAACATCGGCGTCCCCGTGCCCCCCGGCTTTACCCTCGCCTGCTCCACCTGCCTCACGTACCTGCAAGCGGGCCAGCGGCCGGAGGGCCTCGAGGCCGAGGTCGCGGACAACCTGCGGCGCCTGGAGGAGGCCACCGGCCGCGGGTTCGGCGATCCGGCCAACCCGCTCCTGGTGTCGGTCCGCTCCGGCGGCCCCGTCAGCATGCCGGGAATGATGGAGACGATCCTCAACCTGGGCCTGAATGACCGAACGGTCCAGGGACTCGCTGCGCTGAGTGGCAACGCGCGGTTCGCCTTCGATTCGTACCGCCGCTTCCTCCAGATGTACGGCGACGTGGTGCTGGGGGTCCCCGCGCAGCAGTTCGAGCACCTGCTCAAGGCCAAGCGACTGACGGCCGGTGTGGCCACGGACGCCGAGCTCTCCGAGGAGGCTCTCCGCAACCTCGTCGAGGAATACAAGGGGCTCATCCGTCACGAGACCGGGACGGATTTCCCGATGGACCCGCGGCTCCAGTTATGGGGGGCGATCGAGGCCGTCTGGAAGTCCTGGACACTCAAGAAGGCGGTGGACTACCGCCGGGTGAATGGCATCGCCGAGACCCTCGGCACCGCGGTGAACATCGTGGCGATGGTCTTCGGCAACATGGGCGAGGACAGCGGGACCGGGGTCGCGTTCACGCGCGACCCGTCGACCGGCGAGCGGCGCTTCTATGGCGAGTTCCTCGTGAACGCGCAGGGTGAGGATGTCGTGGCCGGCATTCGCACGCCGCTCCACATCGATGAGATGGCGACGCGCCTCCCGGCGGCCTACGCGGAACTCCTGCGCATCCAGGACGTGTTGGAGCGCCACTTCCGGGACATGCAGGACCTGGAGTTCACCGTCGAGCGGGGCACGCTGTACCTCCTGCAGACCCGCACCGGCAAGCGCACGGCGGCGGCGGCGCTGCGGATCGCCCGGGACATGGTGGCCGAGGAGCTGATCACGACGCGGGATGCGATCCAGCGGGTGAACGCCGCGCAGCTGGACCAGTTGCTGCATCCGGTGATTGATCCCTCGGCGCGCGCCGTGCCCATCGCGACCGGGCTGCCAGCGAGCCCCGGGGCCGCGGCCGGCATTGTCGTGTTTGACCCGGACGTCGCGGAGTCACGCGCGGCGCGCGGTGAGGCCGTGATCCTCGTGCGCGAGGAGACGACCCCGGAGGATTTCCACGGCATCGTCGCGGCGCGCGCCGTCCTGACCTCCCGTGGTGGGATGACCAGTCACGCGGCCGTGGTCGCCCGTGGGATGGGCAAGTGCGCGGTGGTGGGATGCAAGGAGGTTGAGGTGGACACCACGCGCCGGGAGTTCACCGTGGGCAGCACGACGGTGCACGAGGGAGACTGGATCACCCTCGACGGCGCCACCGGCCGGGTCTTTCCGGGGGACCTTCCCACCGTCCCGTCGGAAGTCGTTCGCGTGACCCAGGGCCAGCTCGCTGCGGCCGAGGCGCCCCTGCACCAGGCCTTCGCCCAGGTCCTGCAATGGGCGGATGGCGTGCGTCGACTCAAGGTGCGTGCGAACGCGGATACGCCGCGCGATGCGCGCGTTGCGCGGGCATTTGGGGCCGAGGGGATCGGGCTCTGCCGAACCGAGCACATGTTCTTCGAAGGCGACCGGATTCACGCGATGCGCGAGATGATCGTCGCGCGTGATGAGGGCGGCCGTCGCCGGGCGCTGGCCAAGCTGCAGCCGATGCAGCGCGCGGACTTCGAGGCGATCTTCGAGGCGATGAACGGGTACCCGGTCAACATCCGGTTGCTGGACCCACCGCTGCATGAGTTCCTGCCGCACGGCGGTGAGGAGAGCAAGCTGCTGGCGCGCCAGCTGCGCCTGACGCGCGAGGAGTTGACCCGCATCGTCGAAGGGCTGCGGGAATCGAACCCCATGCTCGGGCACCGGGGATGCCGGCTCGGGATCACCTACCCGGAGATCACCGAGATGCAGGGGCGCGCCATCTTCGAGGCCGCGGTGCGCGCGAGCCGTCGCGGGCTCGACGTCCATGTCGAGATCATGGTGCCCCTCGTCGCCACGGAGAAGGAGTTCACCCACCAGCGGGCAATCCTCGAGGAGTGCCACACCCAGGTGGTGCGCGCGATGGGCTACGATATCCCGTACCAGATCGGGACGATGATCGAGCTGCCTCGTGCGGCGCTCACCGCCGCGGAGATCGCGCGGAGCGCCGAGTTCTTCTCGTTCGGCACCAACGACCTGACGCAAACCACCCTTGGCCTCAGCCGGGATGATGCCGGGCGGTTCCTGCCAGGTTACGTCGAGCGAGGCTTGCTGCCGGAAGACCCCTTCCAGGTCCTGGATGTCGTCGGGGTCGGCAAGTTGATCCGAATGGCGGTCGATGATGGGCGGGGTGCGCGCCCCGGACTCAAGACCGGCATCTGCGGCGAGCACGGTGGAGAGCCGCGCTCCATTGCCTTCTGCCACTCGGCGGGCCTCGACTATGTTTCGTGCTCGCCGTTCCGGGTACCCATCGCACGGTTGGCCGCAGCCCAGGCCGCGCTGGTGTCGTGAGGGGGGATGCTTGACGGTGAGGCGGCCGCGGGGATAGCGTCGCGCCGCCAAACACCATCTTGCTCCCCCCGACGT
This sequence comes from Gemmatimonadota bacterium, assembly GCA_016794835.1. Classification (GTDB taxonomy): domain Bacteria; phylum Gemmatimonadota; class Gemmatimonadetes; order Gemmatimonadales; family Gemmatimonadaceae; genus RBC101. The sequence continues at coordinate 20,035 of JAEUJL010000103.1, forward strand.
GAGCGCTCCTCGAAAACGGCCGTATCCCCTCGCGGGCCTGGGCGCCTCTGCCGGCCCGACCGTCATCACGGTTCCTGACACCAGCCTGACGATTGGCGGGCCCGGGATTGCGATCATCGCCGGGCCATGCTCCGTCGAGAGCTACGGGATGCTGAGCCAGACGGCGACGTCGGTGCGGGCGGCCGGGGCAGCCTTTCTCCGGGGGGGCGCCTTCAAGCCGCGGACATCGCCGTACACCTTCTCCGGCCTCGGGGTCGACGCGCTCGAGATGCTGGCAACCGTCCGGGCCGAGACCGGGATGCCGGTCGTGACCGAGGTCATCGACACCCGGTTGGTGGATACGGTCGCGATGTATGCGGACATCCTGCAGATCGGCGCCCGCAACATGCACAACTACGCCCTCCTGTCCGAGGTCGGCCGCACCCGCAAGCCGGTCCTGCTCAAGCGCGGATTCGCGGCGACGATCGCCGAGCTGGTGATGGCGGCCGAGCACATCATGACGCAGGGCAACATGGATGTCATCCTGTGCGAGCGAGGCATTCGATCGTTTGACACGGAGACGCGCAACACGTTCGATGTCGCGGCGATCCCGGTGCTCAAGCGGGAGACCCACCTGCCCGTCCTGGTCGACCCGAGCCATGCGGCGGGCCGCACGGACATCGTCGCCGCCTTGTCGAATGCGGCGATCGCCGCGGGGGCGGATGGCCTGATCGTCGAGGTGCACCCCCGCCCGCCGGAGGCACTGTCGGACGCCGACCAGTCGCTCAGCCTGACGGAGTTCGATGCCCTCATGCGGGGGCTCGCCCCGTTTGTGCAGGCGGCGGGCCGGTATCTCGTGGAACCCGCACCCATCCCCACGGCCCCGCACGCGGAGCCTGCCTCGTGAGCACGCCACAGGAGGCGGTGCGGGAACTCGCGCGATTGCGTGAGGAGATCGAGCAGCTCGATCGCCAGATCGTGGAACTCGTGGTGCATCGCGCCAAGCTCGCGGAAGAGGCGGGGCGCGCCAAGCGCGTCGCGGGGCTCCCGCTGCTCGACCCGGTGCGGGAGGCGCGGGTCATGGAGACCGCTGCCGAGTATGCGCGACAGGCCGGGATCCCGGACGCGGAGGTCCGCCAGGTCTTCCGGTTGCTCATCACCATTGCGCGAAAGTCACAGGAGGCGATCCCATGACCATGCCCGATGCCGTGGCCGGCGCCATGCCCATTGGCGCCGTTGACCATGTTCCGCCGGACAAGGTGTTCGCTGCGCCGCAGCAAGCGACGGATTTCAAGTTCGACTCACGCACCGCTGGTGTGTTCGACGACATGGTCGGGCGGTCCGTGCCGTTCTACCATGAGATCCAGCGGATGACCACCGAGCTGGCCGCGGACTTTGCCGTCCCCGGGACCAACCTGTACGACCTCGGCTGCGCCACCGCGACCACGCTCATCGCCTGCGAGCCGGTGGTGCATCCGGACGTGCACTTCGTCGGCATCGATAATTCGGCGGAGATGCTGGCCAAGGCGCAGAGCAAGCTCGATACCCTGCCGAGCGCCCGCCGCCGCACGCTGGTCCTCGGCGATCTCCATGAGGAGATCAAGATCGAGAACGCGTCGGTCGTCATCCTCACGTTGACGCTGCAGTTCGTGCGCCCCCTCCACCGCGAGCGGTTGATTCGCACCATCGCGGAAGGGCTCAACCCGCAGGGGTGCCTGATCCTTGTCGAGAAGCTCACGGAAGGTGACACCCTCTTCAACCGCCTCTTCATCAAGTACTACTACGACATGAAGCGGCGGCACGGGTACTCCGACCTCGAGATCTCGCAGAAGCGTGAGGCGCTCGAGAACGTGCTCATTCCGTATCACCTGGACGAGAATGAAGCGCTGTGCAGGAAGTGCGGCTTCACCAAGTTCCAGACCTGGTTCCGCTGGTACAACTTCTCCGGGATGATCGCCGTCAAGTGAACGCGAGCCAGGCCCCTGCACTGCCGTGGAGTCCTGACTGGCTCGTCCGGTACGGGAACTTCCTGTTCAAGACGCGCGACGCAGTGTTTCCCGTGATCCTCGTGGGACTCCTCGTGATGACCCCGATGGGAACCATGGGCGGCGACGTGTCGAAGTCCCGCCTGGTGGACCTCGCCGGTGTGCTCATCGCCGTCATCGGGCAGGCGCTTCGGGTCGCGGTCATCGGATACCGGTACATCGTACGGGGTGGGCGGAATCGAGAGGTGTACGCCGAGGGGCTGGTCTCCACCGGGTTCTTCGCGCTGTCGCGGAATCCGCTCTACGTGGGCAACATCCTCATCCTTGCGGGGCTGTTCGTCATCTGGAACAGCACGCTGATGTACCTCCTCGGCGTCCCGTTCTTCCTGCTGGGGTACCGCGCGATCGTCGCGGCGGAGGAGGCGTACCTCGGCCGGCAATACGGGAGCGAGTTCGCCGCCTACTGTGCGCGGGTCCCCCGCTGGTGGGTCCGCCTGGGTGGACTCGGCACGGCGACCGCCGGGATGACCTTCAATTGGCGGCGCGTCGTGCTGAAGGAGTACGGGAGCGCCGCGTACTGGATGGCCGGTGCCGCCGTCCTCCTCTGGCTCAAGGACTGGCGCTACACCGCCCTGACATCCTCGGAGCCGCGACCGATGGCCTTTGCCGTTGTCATTGGCGCCGTCGTCGTCGGCTGGGCCGCCGCGCGCTACCTGAAGAAGTCCAAGCGGCTCAGGGAGTAGGATCAGTCGAGGGCGTGCTTCAGGG
>JAEUJL010000157.1 GCA_016794835.1 Gemmatimonadota bacterium
CGAGCCGGAGAAGCGCGTGGTGCCGCTCGATCTCTTCCCCGCCGGACTCCTGCAGACCATCACGACCCAGAAGACGTTCACCCCGGACCAGCAGGGCGACTTCTCGGGCGCGCAGGTGGACATCAAGACCCGCGAGTTCCCCGCCCGTCGCAGCGTGACCGTCTCGGCCTCGGCTGGGGCGAACTCCACCGCCCTGGGCTCCGATGTGCGTCGCGCGTTCAGCGTGGGCGGCGAGAACCTCGCGCTGGTCAAGAGCGACCGAAAGATCCCGTCGCTCCTCAAGAACTACTCCGACCTTGGCTTCCCGTCCTTGAACGACGGCGACAAGCTCGCCCTGATCGGCCAACTGCGAAACGCCTGGAGCACCGACCTCGGCACCGCCATGCCGAATGCGTCGACCTCCGTCTCCATCGGCGGCAACGACCCGATCTTCGGACAGCGCATCGGCTACCTGGTGTCCGGCACCTACTCGACGTCGCAGGACATCCGTGCCGACCAAACGCGCGCACTGGCCAACCGCGGCTCGCAGCCCGGGCAGACCGTCGAGTTCAACCGGTTTGAGGGTGAGACCGGCAGCCGCGGGATCCTGTGGGGCGGCATCGCGAACTTCAGCACGCTCCTCGGCGGCCACACGCGCCTGTCGCTCAACAACACCTTCAATCGCACCTCGGACAACGAAGCCCGTCGCGAGCGCGGTCAGTTCGAGTCGGATGGCGTGAACGTCCAGATCGACAAGAACCAGTACATCGAGCGTTCCATCCGCTCCAACCAGCTCGCCGCCGAGCACCAGTTCGGGGAGAAGCACCGCATCGAGTGGTACCTGACCTCGTCCGCCGTAACCCGGGACGAGCCGGATCGCTCCGAGTTCATCTCGATCATCGAGTCGGGCACCGGTGGTGGCGAGTCACTTCGCTGGCTGAGCTCCGGGAACGGTGGTGCCGTGCGCACCTTCGGCACCCTGTCCGAGTCCTCGCGCGAGGCGCGTGGGAGCTACCAGCTGAACTTCGACGCCGCCGGCCGGCAGCACACCTTCAAGGTCGGCGGCCTGTACCGCGCCACCGAGCGCGATGCCGGGACCTTCTCGTTCAGCATCAGCGCGCCGCGCGCCACGCAGGCGGAACGCGAGCTCCGCGCCGAGCAGATCTTTGACGGTCGCTTCGCGAACCGGACCAACTACTGGGAAGTGGTGGCCCTGAGCCAGGGCGGCAACTACGACGCCGCGGATGACCTCACCGCCGGCTTCGGCATGGTCGAACTCGGCCTCAGCGATCGCATCCGCTTTGTCGGTGGCGCGCGGTTCGAGCGCGACGTGGTGACACTCAACGCCAAGTCCACCCTCGGCGCACCGGTGCAGGTCAACAACACGTGGAACGACCTGCTACCCTCGGCGGCGTTCAACGTGAAGATCAGCGATTTCCAGACGCTCCGCCTCTCGGTGTCGAAGACCCTGGCCCGCCCGGAGTACCGGGAGCTGTCGCCGGTGGCCACGCGTGACGTGCTCAACGCTGACGACGTCCAGGGCAATCCGGACCTGCAGCGCACCGGCATCCTGAATGGCGACCTGCGCTGGGAGTGGTATCCCACCGAGGCCGAGGTCTTCTCGCTCGGCGTCTTCGCCAAGCAGTTCACGAACCCGATCGAGCGCGCGTACCGCGCGGGCAACTCGGCGAACCGCACGATCGTGTACGTCAATGCCGATGCCGCGACCAACTTCGGCGTCGAGCTCGAGGCCCGGAAGCAGCTGGGCTTCATGGGCGACGCCTTCCGGCAGCTGGTGGCCTTCTCCAACGTCACGCTGATGGCGAGCAACATCGAGTTGGGAGCCCAGCAGCTGGCGGCGACCAACGCCGAGCGGGCCATGGTGGGCCAGGCGCCGTACGTCGTCAACGCCGGTGTCACCTGGACGTCCAACTCCGGGAGCACGAGTGCGACGGCGTTGTTCAACCGCACCGGGGAGCGCATCGACGCCGCCGGCGACCAGCCCCTGCCGGATATCGTCCTCAAGCCGCGCAGCCTCGTGGACCTGAGCCTGCGATTCCCGCTGCTTGGTGGGGTGCAGGCGCGGTTCGACGCCCGCAACCTGCTCGACGCGCCGTACGAGGCCGTGCAGGGGACCGTGACCCGCGAGTACTACCGCCAGGGTCGCGTCTTCCAGATGGGGTTGCAGTGGCGCCCGTAACCCGGCTGCCGTGACCGGTTCGTGACCGGTTCGATATACGGCTGTTTTCTGGCTTTGGCTTCTTCCAGCGGCCGGTTTCCCCAGGGGACCGGCCGCTCGGCTTACCCTCCCCGCGCTCTGCGCCACGCCCTCCTCATGCGCCTTCGCCATCTCGCCCTTCTTGCCTTCGTCGCCACTGCCTGCGGAGACGATGATCCCGCCGCCCCGACGGCGCCGAATGCTCCCCTTGGTGTCCAGGCAGCTGCCACCAGCTCCTCGGCCATTCGCGTGACTATTCCCAGCGCCACGGGCATCAGCTCCTACACCATCGAACGCGCCGAGGGCGCGGCCGGGAGCTTCGCGCAGGCCGGCACCGTCACCGCGCCCGCCACGGCCGGCACGCTGACCTATGACGATACGGGGCTGAAGGTCCAGACCTTGTATCGGTATCGCGTCCTTGCCGTGCGCAGCGGGCTCTCCTCCACCCCGTCCAGCGAAGTCTCCGCCACCACCCTGCCCTTCGGGTCGTTCAGCAAGACGATCACCGGGGACGTCACCACCAACACCACCTGGTACGCGGACACGGCCTACACATTGGCTGGCTTCATCCACGTCACCGGGAACGCCACGCTGACGATCCAGCCGGGCACGGTGATCAAGGGGAACGAAGGCTCGGCGCTCTTCGTCCTTCGCGGGTCGAAGATCCTCGCGGTGGGCCGCGCAGACGCCCCGATCGTGATGACCTCCTCGAAGGCGGTCGGCTCGCGCCGCGCCGGCGACTGGGGCGGGCTCATCATCGTCGGCAACGCCACGACCAACAAGACGGGCGCGAACCCCGAGGTCGAGGGCACGGGTACCGACGGCACGACGGTGGCCAGCGGGAAGAACTACACGATCACCTACGGCGGCGGCACCAACGACGCCGATGACAGTGGCGAACTCCGGTACGTCCGCGTCGAGTTTGCCGGCTTCGC